>JBIKUY010000152.1:0-5371 GCA_044347355.1 Prochlorococcaceae cyanobacterium
CACCCCTGGGGTTCTGCCGCTGGTGCTGCTGCCAACCGTGTGGCCCTCGAGGCCTGCGTCAAGGCCCGTAACGCCGGTCGCGAGATCGAGCGCGAAGGCCGCGACATCCTTCTGGAAGCTGCGAAGCACAGCCCTGAGCTGGCCATCGCCCTGGAGACCTGGAAGGAAATCAAGTTCGAGTTCGACACCGTCGACAAGCTCGACGTCAACTGAGACGACTCAGCTGGGGGGAGGTCCTGATCAGCAGCGATCAGGTCTCCCTTTCAGGAGCTGAACAGGTTCATTCATTCCATCCATCTCAAGGATCCCCATGCCCTTCAAGAGCACCGTGGGTGACTATCAAACAGTCGCCACCCTGGAGACCTTCGGCTTCCTCCCGCCGATGACCCAGGACGAGATCTACGACCAGATCGCTTACATCATTGCCCAGGGCTGGAGCCCGCTCGTTGAGCACGTCCACCCCAGCCGTTCCATGGCCACCTATTGGTCCTATTGGAAGCTGCCCTTCTTCGGTGAGAAGGATCTGAGCGTGATCGTGAACGAGCTCGAGGCCTGCCATCGGGCCTATCCCGACCATCACGTGCGCCTGGTGGGCTACGACGCCTACACCCAAAGCCAGGGTTCCTGCTTCGTGGTGTTCGAAGGCCGCTGAGCCTCGGCCGCCAGCACGGTTCTGCGATCACAAGAGGTGATCATCCGGGGTCCTGATTTTCGTCGGGACCCCTACACCAACACGTTTTCATTCGACGGGCGGACATGGCCAGCACATCCAGTCGGGAAGCAGCGCTTGAGCGTCGCAAGGCCCTTACCACAGGCGGCAAGAAGGCCGCCGGTCGCTTCACCTCTGGCCCCAGCCGTGTGCGCACAGCGCAGGATGCCCGCCCCGCCCGCTCCGCATCCCCCAGCGCTTCGGCAGCGGCTGCCCCAGCCCCTGCGAGGGCTGCCACCCCAGCCCCTGCCCGGGCCACTGCCGATTTCAATCGTTCCGCCGCATCCCGCCACAGTGGTGGCCGGCGACTGAGCAACCCCAGTCGCGATCTTGTTCTGGCACGCCGCGAAGCTCTCAGTCGTAGTGGCAAGCGGGCCAGCACCAGCAAAGATCGCAGCCGCGCAGAGGTGGTGCGTCCCTCCTCCGAAGCCCCTCGCGTTGAGGGCAAGTGCAAATGCCAGGAGCGCAAGGCCGAAGCCTCCTCCCCTGTGGTTTCCAGCCGTCCCTCCTCCCTGAGCCTCTCCAGCCCCTCCCGCGCTGTCGGCAACACCGAGCGACGACAGGCCCGTAAGGTCAGTGCCCAGCACAATCCCAGTCGTGCCCTCGTGCTGGCCCGCCGGGAAGCTCTCGCCAAGCGCGGCAAGTCGGCGGCGATGCCGAGTTCCACCACGACTGCCGCCGTTGCTCGCCAAGGCAATCCCGATCTCAGCACTCGCGAACTGGCCCAGAAGGTGCGTGAACTGAAGAGCAAGGTGGGTAGCGCCGGCCACGCCCGCAGTGGCGGCACCCGGCCCTCTGGTCCCAACCGTCACGGGGCTCGCCAAGCGATGGCTGCAGATGCCCATTGGAAGGTTGGTGTGAGCCAGACCACTGCCGGCCAGGTGGTCACCGGCACCCAGGCCAACCGCTCGGTGAAGACCACCGGTAACGAGGCCGCCACCTGCCGGCCGATCACCGGAACCGAGTACCTCGGAGCCGAGGTGTTTCAGACCTTCTGCCAGAGCGATGCCCCTACCCGCCAGCCCGAGAAGGTGAGGGTTACGGCCACCAGCCACGGCAACAGGGTCACCGGCAATGAGGTGGGCCGTTCCGAAAAGGTCACCGGTGATGAACCAGGCACCTGCAAGCTGGTGACGGGAACCGAGTACGTATCCGCCAACCAGGCCAGCAGCTACTGCGGTGTGGTGCCTTCCACCCCCCGCAAGGTCGGTGCGAGCCAGACCCAAGCCGGTCTGCCCGTGTCCGGGGTGATGGTGGGCCGCTCTTCCAAGGTGACTGGTGACGAGTCAGGCTCCGGTCTTCAGCTCACCGGTGACCAATATCTGGGGACTGAACCCCCTACCCCCGGCCGCGCTCCCACCAAGGTGGCCACCCTGCACACTCTGCGCGGCACCGGTATCACCGGCACCCATGTGGGTCGCAGCGATCAGGTCACCGGCGATGAACCCGGTTCCTGCCGGATCATCACCGGTGATGAGTACATCGGTACCCAGCAGTACGACCAGTTCTGCGGTGCCCGGCCCGCTCCTGAACCGCCCAAGGTGGGCTTCAGCGTCACCAACCGCGCCCAGGTGGTGAGCGGCACCCGCACTGGCCGCAGTAGCAAGGTCACCGGCGACGAGGCCGGCACCTGTAAGAGCGTGACCGGCACGCCCTATGCCGGTTTAGAACAGGCCTCCGACCACTGCCCCACCCCCCAGGTGCGCAGCATCCGCGAACGCACCCCTGTGCGCGGGTCCAGTCGCATGAGTGGCATCCAGCCCGGCATTGGCGGCGTGATGACTGGTGCTGAGCGTGGAGCCTGCGAGGACGTGACCGGAACTCCCTACGTGGGCGCAGATCAGCAGATCCAGGCCTGTGGAGCCGCCGCTGTCGGCGACGCCGATTTCCCCCAGCCCCTGGAAGGCAGCAAGCCCTGGCAGCAGTTCAGCGTTCAGTCTCCTGCCCGTGTCGCCCAGCAGGCGCGCGAGCGCAGCGGTGGCGTCACCGGTACGAGCTATGAGCAGGGGAGCCGCATCACCGGCCCTTTTGACATGGCCGGTGGCAAGGTCACCGGCACCGAGCAGTTCCGCTTCGATCGTCGGGGCTCCCAGCTGTCCCGTGGCCCTGTTGAGCTCGGGGCCGCCCATGTGTCACCTGCCCAGGTTTCACCCGCTCCCGATGCTGCAAGGCCCGTCTCACGGGTTACCGGTGAGGGCATTTCCGCTGGCCTGAAGATCACTGGCGATGACTGGGATCGGGGTGAGCGTGTCACCGGCACCGAGGGGGCATCGGCCCGCCGCCGTAACCCCACCCGTCCTGGCCCGATGACGGCCATGCCCGGATCAGCCATGCCTGCTGTCCAGTCCAAGCGCAATGAATCCGTGCCCGAACCCGTCAGCCGGGTAACCGGTTCCAGCGGCAACACCCACGCCGGTTCCCTGATCACGGTGTCCGGCGGAGCCCGGGGCTGATTCGGCATGAACCGACGTCCGGCCCCCGCAGAGCGATCCCAGGCCCCGACGGCCCCCCGTCGGCGGCCCGGGGCCCAGAGTCCTGAGAGCGCTGGCAGTCCCGTTACCCCTGGCCAGGACAGCCCTGTGATTCTTCGCGGAACCCGCGCCCGGGCCGCAATGCAGCAGGCCCGCAGCCTCAGCCCAACGAGCGCTGGCCTGCCGTCACGGCAGCCCAGGCCACGCCGTGTTGAGGCGCGCCCAACGGTGAGGGTCTCGACAGTCCGCCCTGATGTCACGGTCAGCCATCCGCTCACGGATGCGGCCACCAACGCCGCCCTAGAGGCCTACAACCAGTCGGTGAAGGAGCGCTTTGATCGCATCGAGCCGGTGCTCAAGCGGATTTCCGCCCTCCAGCACGACGACGACTTCGTAGAGCAGGCCCTGCAGCTGGCTCGCCAGGAGCTGGGGTACGACCTTCCCCTGCCGATCCTGGAGACGGCTTGGGTGACGCAGCTGGACATGCGCAGCCTGTTCGCCTGGTGCGTATTCGAGGCCTACGAACAGACCAGCATCGAGTTCTTCAGCACCGATCCCCTGGCCGGTCGCCCCGGATCACCTGCTGCAGAGGAGTTTGAAACCTTCCTGCTCTCCTGCGGCTTCCACCTTCTGGATGTCACCCCCTGCGCCGATGGCCGGCTGGCCCACGCCATTGCCTTTGCCCTGCGCATCCCTTACAGCTCGGTGCGCCGCCGCCCCCATGCCGGCGCCCTGTTCGACGTCGAGAACACCGTGAACCGCTGGGTGCGCACCGAGCACCACCGGTACCGCGAGGGGGTGCCCAACCCCGCTCACCAGGACACCCGGTACCTGAAGGTGGTGATGTACCACTTCAGTTCTTTGGATCCCAGCCACCAGGGCTGTGCCGCCCATGGCAGCGACGACGTGCTGGCCGCCAGCTGCGGCATGGAGCGGTTGCGCCAGTTCCAGCAGGCGGTGGAAAACAGCTTCTGTTGTGGCGCCTCGGTGGACCTGCTGCTGCTGGGTTTGGACACCGACACCGATGCGATCCGCGTGCATGTGCCCGGCATGGATGGCAGCACCCGGCTGGACACCTGGCTTGATGCCCAGGACGTGTACGCCGCCACCCAGTCCCTCTCCGCCGAAGAAGGACGTCTCACAATCGCGTCGATGGTGCAGGCGGCTGCGGCGTCAGCCCCCGATCCCGGCATGGTGCGCCTGGTGAGCCGGCTGCTGGAGCACAACATCTCCCAGATCGACTACGTGCGCGAGCGCCATCAGGGGCACTACGGCGAAGAGGGCCATGCCGAGCGGTTCATTGGCGTGGGCATTGGTTTCAAGGAGATTCACCTGCGCAACCTCACCTATTTCGCCCACCTCGACACCCTCGAGGAAGGAGCCCCCGATCTGGATGTGGGCGTGAAGATCTTCAAGGGCCTCAATGTGTCGCGCGGCCTGCCGATCCCCGTGGTGTTGCGTTTCGACTATCACGGCCAGGTGCCGGGGGCACGGGAGCGGGCCCTGCGCCATGCCGAGCGAGTGCTTGAGGCCATCAGCAACCGCTACGCCGACCTTTGCAAGCAGGGCCTCCTGCACGCCCTGATCAGCCTGCGGGACCGGGATTCCCACGTTCCGGCGGAAACAGTAGCTTCAACGATCACCTTCGCAACACCGGGAGGCCACTGAGATGTTGATCTGCAAGGTTGTGAAGCCTCTGGTCTCCACCAATCGCATTCCCGATTTCGAGCACAAGCACCTGCAGGTGGTGCTCGATGGCAGCACCCAGAAGGTGGCTGTGGATGCGGTGGGTGCCATCCCCGGCGACTGGGTGATCTGCGTGGGCAGTTCAGCGGCCCGGGAAGCGGCTGGCAGTAAGTCGTATCCCAGCGATCTGACCATCGTGGGGATCATCGACCACTGGGATCCGGAAGCGGCCAAGGAAGACGCTGCCCGGATCGCCGCGGGGGGTCAGTGATGGAAATCATGCAGGTGGTTGGTTCTCTGGTTTGCACCCAGCGGGTCGGCGGGCTCGACCACTCCAACCTGCGGGTGCTGCGCACCCCCAAGGGAAAACTCAGCGTGGCCGTCGATCCGGTGGGGGCCTCCCCCGGCAACTGGGTGTTCACAGCGAGTGGCTCGGCCGCCCGCTGGGCCTGCCCCAACCCGGACGTGTACACCGATCTGACGATCGGCGGCATTATCGATTTCT
>JBIKUY010000153.1:0-5358 GCA_044347355.1 Prochlorococcaceae cyanobacterium
CCCTGAACACTCCTCAGGCACCCCACGCAGCGGTCAACACCGCCATCTCCGGTCTTCTGGCCCTCGGTCTGGTCGCAGCAACCGGCGGCGAAGCCCTGGCCGGCAAGCCCGGGATGGAGAAGTGCGCCGGCATCGCCAAGGCCGGCATGAACGACTGCGGCACGAGCAAGCACTCCTGTGCCGGCAAGGCCACCGTTTCAGGCGCCCCAGACGAATGGGTTTTCGTTCCCACGGGCACCTGCAACAAGATTGTGGGAGGAACGCTGAAGACCTCCTGAGCCTGCGCTGATGCCGGGGGCTGGTGGGGTGGCTCCCCAGCCCCTGGCCCCCTCCCTTCTGTTGTTTTGCGCTGGCTGCGGCTGCTTCCGACATCCAGGGCGTGGGCATCGGTCTGCGTTCGCCCCACTACGCCGACATCCTCAGCGGCTGGCCGGCCCTTCCCTGGTTCGAAGCCCTCTCGGACAACTACCTCGGGGGAGGCTTGCCCCTGCATCACCTCACCCGCATCCGCGAGCGCTATCCGATCACCCTGCATGGGGTGGGCCTCTCCCTCGGTTCGGTGGATCCGCTCAATCAGGCCTATCTCCAGCGCCTGAAGGCGTTGGTGGATCGGGTCGAACCCAGCTTCGTGTCAGACCATCTGGCCTGGGTGTCCACAGGAGGCCGCTACTTCCATGATCTTGCTCCCCTTCCCTACACCGAAGAGTCGTTGGAGCACGTGGCGGAACGAATCCAGCGCGTGCAGGACGTGCTGGGGCGGCAGATCCTGATCGAGAACCTCTCCCCCTATGTGCGCTTCGCCGGAGGTGAGTACCTGGAGTGGGAGTTTCTCGGCGAGCTGGCCCGGCGGGCCGATTGTTTCCTGCTGTTGGATGTGAACAATGTCTATGTGAATGCCTTCAATCACGGCTTCGATCCGGTGGCCTATCTCGATGCCCTGCCCGCCGATCGGGTGAAAGAACTGCATCTCGCCGGCTATGAACAGGAGGGCCATTTTCTGTTTGATACCCATGGCCGTCCTGTGCAGGATGGGGTGTGGGCGTTGTACCGCCATGCCCTGCAGCGCTTCGCTGAGGTGCCGGCCCTGATCGAGTGGGACACCGACATCCCGTCCTTGGCGGTGCTGATGGCCGAGGCCACCAAGGCTGAAGCGCTGCGAGCCGAGGCCCTGCGAGCGAAGGCAGGGCGCGAGGAGCCACTGCTGCCATGACGCTTGCCGAGCTCCAGCACCTCTTCGCCGCGGCGGCCCTGGGCACGGCCAGCACCGCAGATCTGGCCCGGCTGGAAGCGCATCTGCAGGGCAGCCCGCTTCTGCCGGCCCGGCAGGGGATCGAGGCCTACCGCGCCAGCGTGAACGGCAAGCTGCGGCGCAGCCTGGAGGAGATCTATCCCGTGTGCCACCGGCTGGTAGGCGAGGCGTTCTTCCAGGCCCTGGCGTCCAGCTTCCTGGAACGGGCCGTTTCCCGCTCACCAGACCTGGGCGATTTCGGTGCCGGGTTTTCAACCTTTCTGGCTGATTTCCACTCCGTGCGCCAGCTTCCGTACCTCGCGGATGTGGCGCTGCTGGAATGGCTCTGGCACCGGGCCTTCAATGCCCAGGATCAGGGCCGGCTGAATCTGGAGGCCCTGGCCCGGGTGCCTCCCCAGCACTGGGATCGACTCGTGTTCCGCTTGCCTGCCGGTGCCTCCCTGATCGAATCCCCTTACCCCATTCACCGGATCTGGGAGGTCAACGCCCTCCCCGCGGCAGGCCACGGGGTGATCGATCTGGATCAGGGAGGCATCAGGATCTTCGTGTGGCGCGACGGCCACACCACCCGCCTGGATTTTCCCGAGGAGCCGGAGTGGCAGCTGCTCCAGGCCTTTGCCCGGGGGCTCCCCTTCGGTGACCTGTGCCAGGAGTGCTCCGAGCTCTCCGGCGCCAGGCTCGCCGCGCTGCTGCCGCTCTGGGTGCAGCGCGGCTGGCTGGGCGACTTCGATCTCCAGGAGCACCCCGCTCCCTGATTCCCGCTCCCTGATCCTTCATGCATGAACTCAGCCTGATGGAGGCCCTGCGCGACCAGGCCCTGGCAGCGGCCCGGGCCGAGGGGGCGGTGCGAATCGCCGCGATCAGCCTGCGGGTGGGGCAGCTCTCGGGGGTGGAGGTGGACGCGCTGCGCTTCGCCTTCCCGGTGGTGATGGAGGGCACGATCGCCGCCGCCGCCGAGCTGCGCATCGAGCTGGAGCCGGCCGAATGTCACTGCGCCGTGTGCGAGGCCCCCTTCCCCGCCCCCCACGGCTGTTGCGACTGCCCCCGCTGCGGCACGATCAGCCGCCGGCTGCTGCGCGGCCGCGACCTGCGCCTGCTGGCCCTGGAGGTGGAGTGAGGGGTTCAGCTGAAGGCGATGCCCTGCTCGGCGGCCATGGCCGCCAGGCCGCGGTCACGGCTCCACAGGGTGCAGCTGGATAGCCGTGCTGCCGCCAGCAGATGGGCGTCCACGTAGCCGATGCCACGCCCCATCAGCTGGTGCCGTTCGATCATCAGCAGCACCTCGGCGTCGCGGGCCACCGCTGCGGAGGGCAAGCCCTGGAGCAGCTTGAGGATCTGACGGCGAGCTCTCAGATTGCCGCAGGCGAGTTCACCGATCACCCAGGGGTGGGTCCACACCTCCCCCTTCTGCAGCAGGCTGCCAAGCCGGGGATCTCCGCTGCGCAGGTGATCCACCCACACCGAGGTGTCCACCAGGATCAAGGGGTGCTCCGCCGCCGTGGAATCGGCTCCAGATGCGGTTCGCTGCCGCCCAGGGCAGCCAGGCGATGGGCGCTTTCCCGCTCCACCAGGGCCCGCAGGGCTTCCTTCAGCAGCGCACTGCGCTCCATCTGGCCGCACAGTTCCTGGGCCTGGGCGAGCAGGGCGTCATCCAGGGTCACGGTGGTGCGCATGGCCGGCCCAGTGAGTGCATCATCAATTTAGTCATCGATTGATGCTTGGGAATCGACCACCCGCCCACGGCTCCAGGGGAAGCGTTGATCGTGATGACCACCAACCTCCGACTCGCTGCGATAGCGGGGATCAGAGGCTGTAGGGATGCAGCACGCCTCCGAGCTCCAGCGGGAAATCGTGCCCGTTGCGGGTGGCCAGGGTGAGCTCTGCGCAGCGGGCCGTGGCCAGGATGATCGTGTCCGGCACCTTCAGGCCGTGGTGCTGGCGCAGCAGCACCGACTCGCGGGCGATGGCCTGATCCAGGTTCAGCCGTGGGAAGGCGTCCAGCCAGGGTTCCACCCGTTCCTGTCTGTCTGAGCCGGGCTGTCAGGGGCGGCCGCCCTTCCTAGCTTGAAGGTGGCCCCAACCTGAGCTGCCATGTGCCGCGACTGCGCCTGCGGACAGCCAGCACCCGAGGCCACCGCCGAACCGAACATCGTCACCCGCGAGCTGCCGCTGCACACCGCCCTGCTGCAGCGCAACGACGCCCAGGCCGCCGCCCTGCGCCAGCGCTTCGCGGCCGCCGGCGTGCGGGTGGTGAACCTGCTCTCCTCCCCCGGCTCCGGCAAAACCGCCCTGCTGGAGGCCCTGGCCCGGCACCTGGCGGAGGGTGGGGGTGACCCGGAGCGCCTGGCGGTGATCGTGGGCGATCTGGCCACCGACAACGACGCC
The DNA here is from genome assembly GCA_044347355.1 of Prochlorococcaceae cyanobacterium. Lineage (GTDB taxonomy): Bacteria > Cyanobacteriota > Cyanobacteriia > PCC-6307 > Cyanobiaceae > NIES-981. The sequence continues at coordinate 3,635 of JBIKUY010000153.1, forward strand.
CGCCGCCTGCGGGCCGCCGGCCTGGCCGCCGCCGCGATCACCACCGGCCAGGCCTGCCACCTGGAGGCGCCGATGGTGGAGGAGGGGCTGCACCGCCTGCAGCACCAGGGGGTGGCGCTGGAGCAGCTGGAGCTGCTGGTGATCGAGAACGTGGGCAACCTGGTGTGTCCCGGCGCCTACGACCTGGGCGAGAGCCTGCGGGTGGTGCTGGTGTCCACCACAGAAGGTGAGGACAAGCCGCTCAAGTACGCGCCGATCTTTCATGGCGCCGATCTGGTGCTGATCACCAAGATCGACCTGGCCGAGGTGGTGGAGTTCGATCGCGCCGCCGCCCACGCCGCCATCGCCCGCGTCGCCCCCCACGCCCGCGTGCTGGAAACCTCGGCCCGTAGCCGTGCGGGCCTCGATGCCCTGATGGAGCTGCTCGGCCTGGCCAGTGCTCCCGCTGCCGCTTCGGCTGCTCCCGCCGCCGCCCCTGCCCTGGCGCCATGACGGCCCAGGCCCGCCTGCGCCTTCACTGCCGCGGGGTGGTGCAGGGGGTGGGCTTCCGGCCGCTGGTGCACCGCCTGGCCAGCGAGCTGGCGCTGGTGGGGGAGGTGGAGAACGTGGCCGGCGCCGTGCGGCTGGAGTTGCAGGGGGAGCGCCTGTCGCTGGAGCAGCTGGTTCGGCGGTTGCCGGAGGCGTTGCAGCCCCCCGGCGCCCTGGAGCCACTGGAGCCCACTTGGCTGCCGCCCCTCGTTCCGGCGCCCCGCGGCCTGCGCATCGCCGCCGCTGCCGCCCAACCGATGGGCCCTGGCCTGATCGCCCCGTCCCTCGCCGCTGATCTCGCCCCCTGCACCGCCTGCCTGGCCGAGCTGGCCGATCCCACCAGCCGCCGCCACCGCTACCCCTTCATCAGCTGCAGCCGCTGCGGGCCGCGCTACGCGATCGCCACCGCCGAGCCCTACGCCCGCGCCCACACCACCCTGGCGGGCTTCCCGCTTTGTCCGGCCTGCCAGGCGGAGTTCGAGGATCCCGCCGACCGCCGCTTCCACGCGGAAACGATCGGCTGCCCCGCCTGCGGGCCGCGGCTGCAGCTGCTGGCGCCGCAGGGGGAACCGCTGGCAGGGAGTGGCGGCCCCGATCCCCTGCGGGAGGCGGCGGCGCTGCTGCGGCGGGGCGGCATCCTGGCCCTGCAGGGGGTGGGGGGCTTCCAGCTGCTGGTGGATGCCACCAATGCCGCCGCCGTGGCGCGTCTGCGCCAGCGCAAGCGCCGGCCCCACAAGCCCTTTGCCCTGCTGGTGGCCGATCTGGCCCCGCTGGAGGGCCAGGTGCGGATCACGCCGGCGGAGCGGCGTGAGCTGGTGGGGGCCGCGGCGCCGATCGTGCTGCTGCGGCGCCTGCTGCCGCCCGCTGCCGCCGCCGCTGGCTCCGTGGCGGCGGCGGTGGCCCCCGGTAGCCCCTGCCTGGGGGTGATGCTGCCGGCCTCGCCTCTGCACCTGCTGCTGGCCCAGGCGGTGGGCCGGCCCCTGGTGGCCACCAGCGGCAACCCCAGCGGCGAACCCCTATGCACCGAACCGGCCGAGGCGCTGGAACGGCTGGGCGCCATCGCCGACGCCTTCCTGGTGCACAACCGGCCGATCGCCCGCCCCCTCGACGACTCCGTTCTGCAGCTGATCGAGGAGCGTCCCGTGCTGCTGCGCCGCGCCCGGGGCTACGCCCCGGCGGCCCTGGATCTGCCCCGG
>JBIKUY010000227.1:0-4119 GCA_044347355.1 Prochlorococcaceae cyanobacterium
TTGAGCGGAGAGGGAGGGATTCGAACCCTCGATAGAGTTGCCCCTATACAGCATTTCCAGTGCTGCGCCTTCGACCACTCGGCCACCTCTCCAGCGGCAAAATGGGGCAACGTGGTGGCAATGTAGCAGTCCACCTCTCGTCCGACCTCTGTTGAGTTCGCTGTCTGCCATGGCACGACGCTTTCCGATCACGGTGCACTGGCGGCAGTCCGGACGGGTGATCACCCACGAGGTTCCCGAGGGGGAGTACATCCTGCGCAGTTTCGAGCAGCAGGGTGATCCCCTGCCCTTCAGCTGTCGCAATGGCTGCTGCACGGCCTGTGCGGTGCGGGTTCTCACAGGCTCGATCGACCAGCGCGAAGCACTCGGGCTATCCCAAGAGTTGCGCCAGCGCGGCTATGGCCTCCTGTGTGTGGCCAGGGCGACAGGCCCTCTGGAGGTGGAAACCCAGGATGAAGATGAGGTCTACGACCTGCAATTTGGACGGTTCTTCGGCCGGGGAAGGGTCCGGCCGGGCCTGCCGATCGAGGAGGACTGAGTTCCCCATTCACCCCCTCGCCATCATTGAGATCCACAGCCCAGAAACCAGACTCCCACTCTTCCATGAGCTCCTCCCCAAGCCCCTCATCCGCTACTGAGGGCTCACCGGGCATCGGCGGCAGCAGCATCCAGGCACTGTCAGGCTCGGGTCTATCCCTGGGACAGGTGGAGCGCCTTCTGGACGTGGCGCGGCGCGCTGCTGAATCCGGCGGTGTGCAGCTCAAGGCCCACTTCGGTCGCCTCGAGCAGGTGCGGGAGAAGGGCCGGAATGGCGACCTGGTAACGGAGGCCGATCTGGCCGCTGAGGCTGCCGTGCTGGGTCTTCTGGAGGCGGAAACCCCGGAGCTTGGTGTGCTCGCGGAGGAGAGCGGCCGACGACGTGGCAGCGGGGCCCTTGAGTGGTGTGTCGATCCCCTCGATGGCACCACCAACTACGCCCACGGGTTCCCCTTCTTCGCCACCTCGGTGGGTCTGACCTGGAAGGGGATCCCACTACTGGGCGCCCTGGCCGTGCCTGCCTTTGATGAGCTCTACTGGGCAGCACCCGGCCTGGGCAGCTGGTGCAACGGCCGCCGGCTGGCGGTGAGCTCGTGCAGCTGCCTAGGGGAAGCCCTGCTCACCACTGGTTTTGCCTACGACCGCCAGCAGCGGCTGGACAACAACTACGCCGAGTTCGCCTGGTTCACGCACCGCACCCGTGGCGTCCGCCGGGCGGGCGCTGCGGCGGTGGACCTGGCTTTTGTTGCCTGCGGCAAGGTGGATGGTTACTGGGAGCGGGGGCTTTCTCCCTGGGATCTGGCGGCCGGGCTGGTGCTCGTGGAAGAAGCCGGGGGGGTGGTCAGTGGCTATGAAGGCACCCCCGCTGATCCGGCCAGCGGCCGGGTGGTGGCCGCCGGCCCGGCTCTGCATTCTCAGCTGTTGGCTGGACTTGCCGCCTGCCAACCCCTGGCTGGCAGCAGCTATGGGGCTCCCGAACTCGACGGCAGGGGGTCCGACCCGACCATCGCTCCATAGGATCGAAAGCTCGGATTCGCTCCCGCGCCCCCATGGTTCTGCAACCCGCTGCCGGCGCCCGGGATCTCAACCCTCGCGAAGTTGAGCAAAACCGGGAGATCTGTGCTGCTCTTGCCCTTGTCTATCGACTCTGGGGCTACCAGCAGGTGGATCCACCCAGCGTGGAGCGGGTAGACACACTGGAGGCCGGCGGCGGTATCGAGGCTCGGGAGCTGGTGTTGCTCGCCAGCGGGGAGAGGCTCGGCCTGCGGCCTGAACTCACGGCATCAATCGCCAGGGCCGCCAGCACCCGCATGGCCCAGCTCCCGCGGCCCCTGCGGCTCTGGACCAATGGCACCATTTTCCGCAGCAGCACTGGCGACAGCGGCCAGCAGCGCATCCATGAGCAGCTGCAAAGCGGCGTGGAATTGCTGGGAGAACGATCCGCCGCCGCGGACGTGGAGCTGATCAGCCTGCTACTCGCCGCGGTGGAGAAGCTGGAGTTGTCTTCCCACAGCCCCCAGCTGCTCATCGGGCACCACAGCCTGCTCACGGCCCTGCTGGCGGACGTGCCGGAACCCCACCGGGCTGCCACCCGCCGAGCACTCACCAGCTTTGACCCCCTGGCGCTTGAGGCCATCCCTCTCCCTGAACCCCTGCAGCAGCGTCTCAGGGCGGTGATGCGCCTGCGGGGTGGCGCCCGCGAGGTGCTGTATGCCCTGGAGCAGTGGCTCGGGCCGATACCACTGTTGGCTGACCTCCAGCAGATCCTCACGGCCGTGGCCCCGGCGGCTGAGCGGGGTGGCGTGACGCTGCGGCTCGACCCCACCTTCCAGCCCCACTTCGCGCTTTACGACGGACTGGTGCTGAAGTTGGTCTGCCAGGGCCGCCATGCACCGCTTGAGATCGCCAGCGGTGGGCGATATGACGCTTTGGTGGGGCGATTCAGCGGCGTAGCCAGTTCAGCGGCCGGTGTTGGCTTCGGCTTCGACGTCGAGGCGCTGCGCGACCTGCTGGGCCATGGCTGGGGGCTTGGTCAGGAGGGTGCCGGCGTGCTGGTGAGTTATGCCACCAGCACCTGCTTGCCGGCCGCTCTTGAACGCCAACGGCAACTGCATCAGCAGGGGGTGATGGCTGAACTCCATCCCGAACCCCTCTTCAATCAGCAGCAGGCGGACGCCATTGCCACCGCCCGCGGCTGTTCCCGCGCCCTGTGGCTCACTTCTTAGAGTCCACGCTGCTTCCAAAGGTCCGTGGCCCATACGATCGTCTCCAACGTCTGTGAAGGCGTCGCTGATTGCGTTGACGCCTGCCCGGTGGCCTGTATCCACCCCGGGAAGGGGGCCAACAGCAGGGGAACGGCTTTCTTCTGGATCGACTTCAACACCTGCATCGATTGCGGCATCTGCCTGCAGGTGTGTCCGGTGGAAGGGGCGATCCTGCCGGAGGAGCGCCCCGATCTGCAGAAGGCCCAATGAGGGCTAACCGCTCGGGATTGATTTTCCACAGGAGATCGGGCCCAGACCCGCAGCCTCCATCGGCAATGGCTGGGAGCAGAGGCAATCGGCAACGCCATCTCCGCCGTTTTCACGCAGAACTGCCGCTCCCTCCGGAATAAAACGCAGCCCTTGCCTAGCAAGCACTTTGGTCCAGTCTGAACACTCTTCGTCGCTGCTGTTCAGCCTCATGATGAGTGGCCTGGCGAGACCGTCAGCTCTGACCCTGGCAGTGGTGCTGGCAGGGTGTGGGAAATCTGTGGGAAACGTCCCTCAGTGGCAGCGGGGCGAGAGCATGGCCAGCCTGTTGGCCTGGAGAGCACTGAGGTTGTCGTCACTCACGACCAGCAACACCGGGGTGCCATCCGCCAGCGATGGCCCTGCTGTCAGTGCCTCCCAGTTGTCAGGCTCCAGCCCCATGGACAGCAGATCCCACTGCCCCAAAGGCGCGACAGGACGCACCTGGAGGGGATCGGGGATGGGATAGAGCGCCAGCCGGATTTGCCACTGGTTGGGAGGCTGGAACCTCCGCAGCAGGACCAGCAACTGGCCAGAGGGCTGCATCACCAATAGATCGGTGAGGCCCCAATCGTCTCCATGGGGCAACAGCAGAGCTCCCTGGGCAACGGCAGTTGGGGCCTCGCGGCTGAAATCCTGGCCAGCGCGCCATTGCCAGAGCAGCAAACGCACATGGCGAGGCGGATCCTGCAGCAGTGGCTTTTCGGTCGCCATCATCAGCGCGGGAACACCATTGGGCTGGCGCCATCCGCTGAGAGATTCCGGGCCGGCGTTGACGTCCAGGCCCGCACCGTCAGCCGACTGCCAGGCCGCTGGAAGCGCCACGGCCTGGAGCAAACGCCCGGTGGACGCATCAAAGCGGAGCAACTCGGCGGGGTGATCGCCGGTTCGGCGCCCCTCACTGGCCACCCACAGTTGGCCGTTCAGGCGCACAAGCCCCTCCCCATCCATCGGAAGGCGTTGCAAAGGCAGGCTGGACAGCAAGCGCGGCGCCGTACCCCGATCCAGTGCTTCAGCCAGTCCTCCCCAGACACTCACGGAACCCCGGGCTAGGTCGCTCAGGACTAATAAT
>JBIKUY010000154.1:0-5335 GCA_044347355.1 Prochlorococcaceae cyanobacterium
ATCGGCAGGCCGGTGAGCTCGCTGATCAGGGTCTGGAAATTGAGCAGGGCTTCCAGCCTTCCCTGGGCGATCTCGGCCTGGTAGGGGGTGTAGGCGGTGTACCAGGCGGGGTTCTCGAACACGTGGCGCTGCAGCAGCGCCGGCGTGGCCGTGCCGTAGTAGCCCTGGCCGATCAGGCTGCGCATCACCCGGTTGCCGCCAGCGATGGCGGCCAGCTCCGCCAGGGCCGTGGCCTCATCACAGGGCTCGGGCAACCCCTGGCAGGCCTGCTCAGGGCTGAGCAGGATGTCGGCCGGCACCACCTGGGCGGCCAGGTGCTCCAGGCTCTCCAGACCCAGCTCGGCGAGCATGCGCCGCTGTTCGTCAAGACTGGGACCGAGATGGCGACGGGCGAAGTTGTGAGTGCTGTCCATCAGTGACCCTGCACCTGCGCGGCGTACTGGTCGGCGTCCATCAGCGTGTCCATCTGGGCGGGATCGGCCGGGCGGATCAGCAGCAGCCAGCCCTCGCCGTAGGGGTCGTTCTGGAGCTCCTCCGGGTTCGCCAGCACGGCCTCGTTGCGAGCCTCCACCACGCCACTCACCGGCGCGAGCAGGTCCTCCACCGCCTTCACCGACTCCACACTGCCGAAACTGGCCCCCTGGCGCAGCTCAGCGCCCACCTCGGGCAGCTCCACAAACACGATGTCACCCAATTGGTCGACAGCGAAGGCGCTGATGCCGAGGCGCAGTCGCTCGCCATCGGGTCGCAGGTATTCATGACTGTCCGTGTAGCGGCAGTCGGCAGGAAACGAGAGCGCCATGGGCGGCAGACCAGGGGGCAGCAGTGCGCGTCAGTCTGTCGGAAGCAGGCCGGATTCGAGCAGCGCCGTCAGGGCCCGCTGCAGGGCCAGACCGGCGTGGGCGCGGTGGGTGCCCCCCTGGGCAAAGAGCACAAAGGGCTCCCGCAGCGGTGCATCGGCGGAAAACTCACTGGTACTGCCGTCGATGAAGGTGCCACCGGCCATCACCAATTCGCTGGCATAACCGGGCATCGGCGCCGGCACCGGATCCAGGTAGGAGCCCACCGGTGAGGCGGCCTGGAAAGCGCGACACACCGCCTTGAGCCGCTCCGGCGAGCCCAGCCGCACGGCCTGGATCACATCGCTGCGCTCAGCGCCGGGCAGGGGGTTCACGGCGAAACCCAGATCGCTGAAGACCCGGGCGATCAGCTCGCTGCTGATCAGCGCCTCGGCCACCATCTGGGGGGCCAGGAACAGGCCCTGGAACAGCAGACGGTTGAGATCGAAGCTGGTGCCGCCCTCGCTGCCGATGCCCGGGGCGGTGAGCCGGCAGCAGGCCTGCTCCACCAGCGCAGCGCGGCCGGCCACATAGCCGCCCGTGGGGGCGATCGTGCCGCCCAGGTTCTTGATCAGCGAGCCGGCGATCAGGTCGGCCCCCACGGCGGTGGGCTCCAGCTCCTGCACCAGCTCGCCGTAGCAGTTGTCCACGAACACCACGCAGCCGGGCTGCAGGGCCTTCACCCGCTCCGCCAGCCGGCCGATCGTGGCCACCGGCAGCGACGACCGCCAGCTGTAGCCGCAACTCCGCTGGATCAGCACCATGCGCGTGGGCCCCGCCAGGGCGTCGTCGAGGCCCTCCCAGTCGATGCCGCCATCGGGGAGCAGGTCGAGCTCGTCGTAGTGGACGCCGAACTCGGCCAGGGAGCCCTGGCTCCTGCCGCGGATGCCGATCACCTCCTCGAGGGTGTCGTAGGGGCGGCCGGTGAGGGCCAGCAGGCGATCCCCCGGTCGCAGCACCCCGTAGAGGGCGGCGGCGATGGCGTGGGTGCCGCTCACGAACTGCAGCCGCACCGCGGCCGCCTCGGCCTGCAGCACCCGGGCGAACACCCGATCGAGCACCTCCCGACCCTGGTCGCCATGGCCATAGCCGCTCACCGAAGCGAAGTGCTGCACCCCCACCCGCTCGGCGGCGAAGGCATCGAGCACCCGCGCCAACCGCGGCTGCACGGCGGCGGTATGGGTTGCGGCCAGGGGGGCGATCGCCGCCTCGGCGGCGGCCAGCCGCTCGGCGGCCAGCAGCGGGACATCCCCTGAAGCGCTAGGCATGGGGCTGGGCAAGGTCAAGAGTGGCCATCAGGCCATGTTGCCGGTCAGGATCGCTCGGCCAGCTGGGCGCGTATCGCATCGGCAAGGTCTCCTGACCCGGGGGCCGGCCAGACCTGGGCCCGCAGCACCTGGGCCTTCTGGCGAAGCAGCTCAAGAAACTGATCGGATTCCAACTCACCATCTCCGGCGGCACCAAGAGACGCCAGGGTGCGGCGCAGCTCGGGCAGCTCCGCGTCGAGCTCGGCGGCGGTGTAGTCGCTCTGACCGGCCATCACTTCGGCAAAGCGATCGCGGCGCTGGCGCTTGGCCACCGGATAGGCCGCCAACACCTGCTCGCGGCAAAGTCGCCAGGGCCGGCCGGCCGTGAACAGCTCAGCCAAGGCGGCACTGAGCACCACAGCCTCCCCCTCGGCGACGCGCAGATCAAAGGCCGGCGGCGGCTGGCGTACCCCCACGAAGATCTCCAGGAGCTCCCCGGGGCCGAGCACCGGCTCACCCGGCGCCTGCACCGGCTGGGCCCCGCCCTCCAGGGCCGCCAGCAACTCTGGATAGTCATCCAATTCCCGGTGCAGGGCCGGAGAGAGTCCGCCACCGGCCACCTCGCGGGCCAGCAGCTGGTTGATGCGGCCGAGGGCCAGGAACACCTCAGGGCCCGGGGAGGCAAGCTTGCCGTTACGCAGCATCGACAGCTGGGAGTTGTGCACCCGCCCGAGATCGAGGGCCTCGGCCAGGGCCGGCAGCACCCGGTGGCTCCAGCCGTTGCGGCCGTGCCAGAGCCGGATCAGATGGGCGAAGGCGACCCGGCCAGCAGCAATGTCGTCCCGATAGCCCACGCGATCCAAAGCCGATCGAATTCGGATCAAGGCAGAGCCTGATCAGGATTCGTATTGCTACCATCGTAACGATTGATCAGGAGTCGGTCCGTAATGACGGCCACAACATCCGCCCGCCCGCCAGCCCGAGCCACCCGCCAGCCGGCCTTCATTAATGGTGGTGCCAACGGCATCCGCCGCGCTGAGGCCCTGCACCGCCCCCGGCGCGGCGAACCCTTCCCGGAGGTGAAGCGCGGCACCCGCTGGACCACCATCGGCTTCATGGTGGCCATCCACGTGCTGGCGGTGGTGGCCCTGCTGCCTCGCTTCTGGAGTGTGCCGGCCGTGGCCAGCCTGCTGGTGCTCTATTGGGTCACCGCCTGCCTGGGCGTGACCATCGGCTATCACCGCATGCTCAGCCACCGGGCCTTCCGGGTGCCCCAGTGGCTGGAGCGGTTCTTCGCCACCTGCGGCGCCCTCAGCTGCCAGCACGGTCCGATCGACTGGGTGGGCCTGCACCGCCACCACCACAAGTTCTCCGATACGGAGGTGGATCACCACACCAGCCTGCGCGGCTTCTGGTGGAGCCACATGGGCTGGATGTTCGAGACCATCCCGGCCATGGGCGCCGTGCCTCGCCTCACCGGCGACCTCACCAAGGACCCCTACTACCGCTGGCTCAACAACAACTTCCTGCTGCTGCAGCTGCCCCTGGCCGCCCTGCTGTTCTGGATCGGCACCGCCACCGGCGCCGGCGGCTGGGCCCTGGTGCTCTGGGGCATCCCCCTGCGCCTGGTGCTGGTGTATCACTGCACCTGGCTGGTGAACTCCGCCACCCACCTCTGGGGTGAGACCCCCCACGCCAGCGGCGACGGCTCGCGCAACAACCCCTGGGTGGCGGCGCTCACCTTCGGTGAGGGCTGGCACAACAACCACCACGCCTTCCCCCACTCAGCCCGCCACGGCTTCGGTCGCCAGATCGACCTCACCTGGCAGCACATCCGCCTGATGCGCCGACTGGGCCTGGCCACCCAGGTGCGCCTGCCCCGGGCTGCCGTGCCTGGTGCCCAACGTTGAACCTTCCTCGATCCGCCCCTGATCTAGGGTGTCAGATCGACTCGAGATCCATCCCCCCTTCTTAACCCCATGGCCAAGCGCGTTCAAGTCGTTCTCAACGAAGACGTCCTCAGCCTGGGCAAGGATGGGGATCTGGTGGATGTGGCCCCCGGCTACGCCCGCAACTTCCTGGTGCCCACCGGCAAAGCCGTGCCGGTGACCGCCGCTGTGCTGCGCCAGGTGGAGGCCCGCCGGGCCAAGGAGGCCGAGCGTCAGGCCGCCCTCAAAGCCGAGGCCGAAGCCTTCCGCACGGCCCTCACCACCATCGGCCGCTTCACCGTGAAGAAGCAGACCGGCGGGGACGACGTGCTGTTCGGCACCGTGACCAATGGCGATGTGGCCGAGGCCATCGAGGCTGCCACCAAGAAGGAAGTCGACCGCCGCGACATCACCGTTCCTGAGATCCACCGCACCGGCTCCTACAAGGTGCAGGTGAAGCTGCACCCCGAAGTCACCGCCGAGCTCAACCTTGAAGTGGTGAGCCACTGATCGTCTGAAGGTTGTTGCCGAGGCGGATGAGGTCTAGGGCAACAGACAATCCTCGTCTGCCCCTAATCGGCTCCTCTGCCCAGGCCACCCCACCAGTGGGGTGGCCTTTGTGTTGGCACCCCAGCGGTGGGGCGGGGCGGGCTGGTCAAAGCCGGCCCGTCCGGCGATGATCAACAACCCCGGTGTCGGCCGCGTCACCCCCGGAGTTCCTGTTCCTCCACCCGAGTCGCCCCGAGCCCCCATGGTCACCGTTCCCCTCAACCCTTCGGATCCCGGGGCGACTCGCCAGCGCCAGGGCAACCGCACAGGCGAGGCCCAGTTCGAGGAGCTTCCCGATTCCGTACCACCCCAGAACCTGGAGGCGGAGGAGGCGGTGCTCGGCGGCATCCTGCTCGACCCGGACGCGATCGGTCGGGTGGCCGACGTGCTGCAGCCGGAGGCCTTCTATCTCAGCGCCCACCGGGAGATCTTCCGCACCGCCCTGATGCTGCACGGCCAGGGCAAACCCACCGATCTCACGGCGATGACCGCCTGGCTGGCCGACACCGGCAACCTGGAGAAGGTGGGGGGCAGCGGCCGGCTGGTGGAGCTGGTGGAGCGGATCAGCTCCACCGCCTCGATCGAGCAGGTGGCCCGGCTGGTGATGGACAAGTTCCTGCGCCGCCGCCTGATCCGCTCCGGCAATGAGGTGATCGCCCTGGGCTACGACCAGGGCAAGCCCATGGAGCAGGTGCTCGATGAGGCCGAACAGAAGATCTTCGCCATCAGCCAGGAGAAACCCAGCACCGGGCTCACCCCCACTGCCGAGATT
>JBIKUY010000157.1:0-5281 GCA_044347355.1 Prochlorococcaceae cyanobacterium
AAGGCCACTCTACAGAGCGGTGCTCTGGGGCCTGGTGGGTGCTAAGGCTCAGTAGCGGTAGTGGGCGAAGGCCTTGTTGGCCTCGGCCATCTTGTGGGTCTCCTCTCGCTTGCGAACGGCGCTGCCGGCCTCATTGGCGGCATCCATCAGTTCACCGGCCAGCTTCTGGGCCATGCTGCGGCCGTTGCGCGCGCGGGAGAAATTCACCAGCCAGCGCAGAGCCATGGCAGTACCCCGCTCCTGGCGTACCTCCATCGGCACCTGGTAAGTGGCGCCACCCACCCGACGCGCGCGCACTTCTACCAGCGGGGTGGCGTTGCGAACAGCGGTTTCGAACAGTTCGAGCGGATCGTTGCCGGTGCGCTCGTTGATCAGGCTGAAGGCGTCCGAGAGGATCCGCTGGGCGGTGGACTTCTTGCCGTGCTTCATCAGACGGGCCACGATCATCGAGGCCAGACGACTGTTGAACTGGGGATCGGGAAGAACCGGGCGCTTCTCGGCAGCGTTGCGGCGAGACATGGAGGAACGGGAGAGGGGCTGGAGGGAGGGGGGGCAGGCGGCGGATCAAGCGGTCGCGCCGGCCTCAATCCTTGGGCGTCTTGGCGCCGTACTTGGAGCGGGACTGACGGCGATCTTTGACACCGGCAGTGTCAAGTGTGCCGCGGATGATGTGGTAACGGACACCGGGGAGGTCCTTAACCCGGCCGCCGCGGATCAGCACCACGGAGTGCTCTTGCAGGTTGTGGCCGATGCCAGGGATGTAGGCGGTCACTTCAAAGCCGGAGGTGAGGCGCACACGGGCCACCTTGCGCAGCGCTGAATTCGGTTTCTTGGGGGTGGAGGTGTACACGCGGGTGCACACACCACGCCGCTCAGGGCAGGCGCGCAGGGCAGGAGACTTCGTTTTGCGAGTCAGGGTCTGCCGCTCGGTACGGATGAGCTGCTGAATAGTGGGCATCGAGGGCCGGAGGTTCGGGGGCCGGGAACAGTGGTCGGACGTCCGACCGCTTTCGACAATCCGCCACCTTACTGGGTCGCCTGACCCCCCTCTTCAGGCCTGGCTGCTGAAGGCCGCACCGCAGGCGCAGCACTTCAGCGCAGTGCTGCTGCGCACCAGAAATCCGCCGCCGCTGAGATCACCTCGGTAGTCGAGGCTCAGGCCGGCTAGCAGGGCGAGCTGCTCGCCCGGCGCATAGAGGGTCACGCCATCGGCGCGGGCGATCGGGACCCCCGCGAGATGGCCGGGCCGAAGCCGGATCGTCCACTGCTCGCAGCCTCCTTCCACCAGGTCGAGGTGCATCAGGCCCGGTGTTCCGGCTACAGCTGCCTGCCGGCCCAGTTCGGCGGCCGCGGCGGCGGTGAGGCGCAGGCTGTGGCCCTTGGGCATGGTGGCGGTGCCGACCTGGCTGTGCCGGGCGTGATTGAACTCAAACCATCCTGGCAGGGTGCCATCCGTTAGTGAGTTACCAGGCCCACACCGTTATGCACTCGGCCTGCCACCCCGCGGCCCATCACCCTCTGGCTGCCACCCATCACCAAGCCAGTGGAGCTGCCGCCATCGAGGTTGAGGGCGTCGCGAACGCCCATCTGGCGCAGGATCTGGGCGGTTTGCTCCAAGGTGGGCCCGGGGCTGTTCTCCCCTTCGAGGGTGATCAGCCAGACCTCCAGTCCGTCGGAGGCCAACACGGTACGGGGGGCGCTCTGCTGCATGAAGGCGGCCCCGAATTGTTCGGCTGGCCCGTTGAGCACCAGTTGACCCTGCTGGAGTAACAGCGGCCCTCCGCCAATCACCTGCTCGGCATTCCCCAGGGGCGAACTGGGCTGGCTTGTAATCGTGAGTAGTTCGCCCTGCTTCCAGGGCAGTACGGTCCCACCCCGGCCCACCAGCAAGGTGTCGCCCGCCCGCAGGGGCACCCCTTGCTCCAGTTGGTTGCTCTCGAAGCGCTGGCTCACCACGCCCTGGCGTAGCAGCAGGGCCGACTCTGAACCGCTAAGGGCGCGGTACACAGGGCCCCAGGCGTCGTCGTAGCGGCTGATGCCCCTTTGCACAAAGCCGCTGTTCACCACCACCAGGGCCTGGCGCTGGCCGTCGGCACCGGTGACCCATTCCTGCAGGCTGAGCCGGCCGAAGCGGGGCAGCTCACGGCCATTCCAGGCGGCCACGCCCCGGTTGAGGATCGGACCGGACAGCCAGCGGCCATTCAGTTTCAGTGCCCCAAGGGGCAGGCGCCGCACCCGGTTGAAGTAGCCGCCGTTGATGGCCACCAGGGCCTGGCTCTGCTGGGCCAGCTGGGGCAGGGTGACAAGCCCCTCCATCCCCCCGGCGGGGGCCAGGGGCGCAAGCCGCAGCGGTCCGTTCAAGGGCTCCACCCGCACGGCATTGATGCGCATGCCGCTGCGGCTGGTCTGCTCCCAGCGCACGCCGCGACCCAGGAGCGCCTGCAGGCGCGGATCGATCGGCGCTGGCGCCGTGGGGGAGTTGGCAGTGCCACCTGAAGGCAGGTCGATCACCAGCCGGTTTGGCTTGCCCAGGCTGAATACCCGCTGGGGTGCCCCAAGGGTGCTGCGCAGGGCTAGGGCCTGGCCCACCGGTCGGCTTACCAGGCCGAGCGGGCGCAGCTGGGCCTGCAGTTCAGGTCCGCTGCGGATGTCGAGCACCAGCTCGTTGCCATCCTGACGCGCCAGCGCTGGCGCGTCGATGTCGAGCACCACGCGCCTGCCGGTGCCCTGGTTGGAGCTGCGCACCTGCAGGAGGTTGGCATTGGCCAGGCTGAGCATTAGTTGCTGTCCCTCCGCCGCCACGGACACGCCCACGGCCTGCAGCAGAGGCAGGGCATCGAGGGCCACTTCATCGGCCAGGGCCTGCTGGCCCGCTGGCGGTACCTTCAATCCCTGGCCGAACCATTCCAGGTCGAGGGTGCCGTCGGGCAGGCTCCGACTGCTCACGCCGAGTTGGTTTTGGAGCACTTCCAGGGGCAGCCAGAGCTGTTCGGGGGGCGGGCCGCTGGTGCCGATCCAGCGCCACTGGGCCTTTTGGCTGCGGCCGTTGATCAGCAGGCTGTTGCCCTCTCGGCTGCTGGGAGCAGGGCTGGGGGGAGCGGAGGGCAGCGCTTGGCGCGGAGCGGCGCTGGCAGCCCGCCAGCCGCACACCTCATGGGCGACCATGCTGCCGAGCACCAGGGTGACCAGAGCTGCAGTTGCGGTGGCACGGAACATGGCGGAGATCGGTGCGGATGTGGCGATGGTCAGGGGACGCTAAGCGCGGCACCCGGGCCTCCTGTAACTAGGATCGGAGGTTCCGTCGCCGCTCGTGCCCAACGGTGCGCCGCGATGCCGGTTCTCAACCGGTCTTGATCCAGCCACCCGACGCGGCCTTCAGGCCATGCCGACAGGTCGGGATCACCGGCAGCCATGTACCGGCGGATCAGCCGCCCGTCTGTGCTCAGATCACTTCATCCCTGCAGCCACTGCCGGAACCCCTCTGGATATGCCCCAGTTTTCGCGCCCTGTTTGGCCCCACTGCGACAGCCCGGCGCCGGCGGCTGTGGCAGGCGAGAAAGACGCCTGTGGTGTGGGCTTCCTCGCCAGTTTGAAAGGGGAGGCGAGTCATTGGGTCCTGCAGCAGGCCTTGCGCGGCTTGGGTTGCATGGAGCACCGCGGCGGCTGCGGCGGTGACGGCGACTCCGGCGACGGTTCCGGCGTGCTCTGCGGCATTCCCTGGCCGTTCCTGGAGGCGGTCTGGCCGGAGGCCGCAGCCGCCAGTGGCCAGGCCCGTGGCCTGGGCATGGTTTTCTTGCCCGACGACCCGGCCCGCCGCGAGCAGGCCAAGGCCTTCTGCGCCGAGCAGGCCGAGCGCCTCGGCCTGCGCAGCCTTGGCTGGCGCGTCGTGCCGGTTGACCCGACAGTGCTGGGCCCGATGGCCCTCGAGACCGCTCCGGTGATCGAGCAGTGGCTGCTGGCTGCCGATCAGCAGGGCGACGCCCTCGAGGGCCTGCTCTTCCGCTTGCGTCGCCGCTGCGGCGACCGGGCCCGCGCCGTGTGGGGGCCTGGCCCCGGCGACCTCTATTTCGCCTCGCTCAGTAGCCGCACCCTTGTGTACAAGGGCATGGTGCGCTCGGAGGTGCTGGCGCGCTTTTACGACGACCTGCGCGATCAGCGCTTCGCCGTGACCTTCGCGGTTTACCACCGCCGCTTCAGCACCAATACCCTGCCCCGCTGGCCCCTGGCCCAGCCGATGCGGCTGCTGGGTCATAACGGTGAGATCAACACGTTGCTTGGCAACCTCAACTGGGCCCGCGCCGCCGAGGCCAGCCTGGATGCGGTGTGGGGGGAGGCCGCCGCCGACCTCAAGCCTGTGGTGAATGCCGCTTTCAGCGATTCGGCCAACCTCGACGCCACCCTTGAGCTGCTGGTGCGCAGCGGCCGGCCGATCACGGAAAGCCTGCTCACCTTGGTGCCGGAGGCCTTCCGCAACCAGCCTGAGCTGGCGGATAAGCCTGCTGTGCAGGCTTTTTATGAGTATTCGGCCTGCACCCAGGAGCCCTGGGACGGCCCGGCCCTGCTGGTGTTCGCTGATGGCCGCAGCGTGGGCGCCACCCTGGATCGCAATGGCCTGCGCCCAGCCCGCTACTGCATCACCAGCGACGGCTTTGTGGTGATGGGTTCGGAGACCGGCGTGGCTGAGCTTGAGGAAAGCCGGATCATCGAGAAGGGGCGTCTTGGCCCCGGGCAGATGCTGGCCGTGGATCTGGAGCAGGGTCGCCTGCTGCACAACTGGGAAGTGAAGGAGGAGGTGGCTGCGCGCCATCCCTACGGCGCCTGGCTGGCGGAGCACCGCCGCAGCCTTGCCCCCCAGCCCTGGAGCCAGGAGCGCCAGCTGGGTGATCTGGAGCTGTTGCAATTGCAGACGGCCTTCGGCTTCACCGCCGAAGACTTCGATCTGGTGATCGAGGACATGGCCGGCGCCGGCAAGGAGCCCACCTACTGCATGGGCGACGACATCCCCCTTGCGGTGCTCTCAGACAAGCCCCACCTGCTCTACGACTACTTCAAGCAGCGCTTCGCCCAGGTCACGAACCCGCCGATCGATCCGCTGCGCGAAAAGCTGGTGATGAGCCTGGAGATGCACCTGGGCCAGCGCGGTTCAGCCCTGCGTCCGGAGGCCTCGGCCGCCGCCGTGCTGCACCTCGACAGTCCGATCCTCAACGAGGCGGAGCTGGCCGCCCTGGGCCAGCAGGGCCTGCCCCTGAGCACTCTCTCCACCTTGGTGCCGATCACCGAT
>JBIKUY010000158.1:0-5257 GCA_044347355.1 Prochlorococcaceae cyanobacterium
GCCTTGATTTCACTGGCGGCACTCAAATAGAACTCAGTCGCCGATGCGACCCCAGCTGTGCTCCCCTCAGCCCCTCCCAGCTTGAGGCGGCTATTCGGGCTGTAGAGCTTCCCGCTGAGCCGGGCACCAGTGCCCCCGACCTTCGTGGCGTCTCGGCCCAGCTTCTGGATCAAGGCTCTCTTGTGGTGTTGCGCTTGCCCACCCTCTCCCCAGCCCAGGGCCAGTCACTGGTGGAAAAGCTTCAGCCTGTGGTGGGTGCAACCGAGTCTGGAGGTTTGTCGATCGAGACCATCGGCCCCAGCCTCGGTTCCCAGTTGCTGCGCTCCAGCCTGATTTCCCTGCTGGTGAGCTTTGTGGGCATCGCTCTTTACATCAGTTTTCGCTACGACCGCGTGTATGCGGCTCTAGCGCTGCTTTGCCTTGGCCACGACGTGTTGATTACATGCGGCGTGTTCGCCTGGCTTGGTCTGTTGGCAGGGGTGGAAGTGAACAGCTTGTTCGCCGTGGCTCTGCTCACCATTGCCGGCTATTCGGTGAATGACACGGTGGTCATCTTTGACCGGATCCGGGAGAAGCGGTCGGAACTTCAGGGCCAGACCCTGGCGGATCAGGCGGATGCCGCTGTTCAGGCCACCCTCACCCGCTCCCTCTACACAAGTTTCACCACCCTGCTGCCCCTCATTGCCTTGATCCTGTTTGGAGGAAGCACCCTGTTCTGGTTTGCCGTAGCCCTCAGCATCGGCATTCTGGTGGGGGCCTGGTCGAGCATCAGCGTGGCGCCCACCCTGCTGCCCCTGTTCAGTCGCCGATGACCTCCCCAACTGATGGTGGGAGGATCTCGCACCGCCCGGCAGCCAGGCAACGCTGCTCCGTGGTTCCCATTGTGCTGGCTGTTCTGGCGATCTGGGATCTGCGCCCCGACCTGCTGTTGCTCTTGGATCGACCTACCATCACCGCCAGTCTCTATCTGCTCCGCGGCCACCCCCTGGCAGTCCTGGTGCTGCTGCTGCTGCCCAGCCTCTGGCGGCGCTACCGGGGCGGCTGACCTCAGATGCTCGAATCGGCTGCACAGCGCAAGAACGGGCCCTGCTCGCCGCCGGCATCCTGACCGCCATGGTGTTCAGCGCCGCGGCCGTCCCGTTCTTCCCCATTGCGGTTGCCGCGGTGACCGACAACGGAACCAGTGTGCTCCCCTTCGCCATCATCCCCACCTTCTGGCGCTCGCAACACCCGGGTCAGACCCCACCGGCAAACCCCCTCCAACATGCCATAAACATTGGGGTCTGACCCCCCTAAATATCGCTTTGCCAAGCCTATTCCTCGGCGTTTTCTGGCATGGAAGCGGTGGCGTCTGACTCCGGTCCTGGGGGTGGAGGGGCTTCACTCCTGCCTCCACCGGTGAATGAGCGGTTGACCGTTGCTGAGAAGGGTGTTTATTCTGCTTTGTCTCAGGCCTTGGAGCTAAACAATGGACGTTGCGACCTTGTTGTCTGAGAATACGCTTTTTCGAAATCTCGGAAACAACGAAATCGACCAGATATCCCGCTCGACCCGGCTGGATAGCTTTAGGGCCGGCCAGGTCATCGTCAGAGAGGGCCGGGTTGGCGCGGCATTTTTCATCATTGTTTCGGGAAAGGTGGAGGTTGTGAAGGATCTCGGCAGCGCGCGGGAAACCGTTCTGGCGACACTCGGCCCGGAGGAATTCTTCGGCGAGATATCGACGATGAAGCATCTACTGCGGTCGGCCAGCGTCCGAGCGATCGAGGACAGTGACTGCCTGGTCATCCGGAGAACCGATTTCGAGGCCTTCATCAGCCAGTACCCTGCCGCCGCCATCAAGATCGAGGCGGCTGCCCGCGCCCGACTGGCTGAAGCAAAGCGCCCGAACGAGTAGTTTCCGCAAGCGTGGGTACGACGGGAAAAGCCGTTCCCATCTCACCCGGGTTGGCGGCCCGCACCTTGAACTCCCACCCGGTGGTCGGGGAGGAGCTGAACAGCCTGTTCACCGTGGCGGACATCCTGCGCCGATTCCTGATCACCAGCTTCACCACCACCTTGCTCCCTCTGTTCGGTCTGCCCCTCTTCGGCGGTTGCATTCTGTTCTGGTTCACCGTCGCCTTGAGCCTTGGCGTGATCGTTGGCGACTGGTCGATCATCACCAGTGCCCCCACGCTCCTGCCGGTGCTGGCCCGCCGCTGACCACCTCCCAGCCCCCGGGCTCCTCCCGCCTGGCGAGCCCCAGCCACGGGCCACGGCTTCCCCCCATGCCCGTGGTACTCGTGCTTCTGTTGCTGCCCAGCCAGTGACGTCGTTACCGGCGTGGTTAAGTTGCCAGTCTCAGGTCCAGCGATCCATCAAACCCCGCACCAGCACCTGTTGGCACACCACCTGGAGCACCACCACAAGGGGCAGCGCCAACAACACACCGGGCAGACCGAGCAGGGCTCCCAGGCTGAGCTGGGCCATCAGGGCCACTGTGGGCAGCAGATTCACCGTGCGGCGCAACAGCAGCGGGGTGAGCAGAAAGGCTTCACCGTTCTGCAGTAACAGGCGCAGCACCAGCACCTGCAGCACTTTGGCCGGTGACACCAGCAGGGCCACCGCCAACGGCAGCAGGGTGGCCGCCGTTGGTCCGATGGTCGGCACGAAGGTGAGCAAGCCACACAACAGGGCACTGAGCAGGGCCAGCGGCACCTGCAGCAGGGCCAGCCCAGCCCAGGTGAGCAGGAACACGATCGTGGCCGAGAGGGTCATGCCGGCTAGCCAGCCACCGAGGGCTTGGCGGCAGCGGTCCAGCAACTGCGTCATCCGGTCACGCCAGAAGCGGGGCGTGAGGGAGAGCAGCAACTGGCGATGGCTGGCCGGATCGAGGGCCAACAGAATGGCCAGCAAGGCCACCAACAGCACCTGAACTGTGCTGTTGGCTGCTCCGCCGGCCAGGCCGAGCAACTGGCCGCCGATGGGCTGCAGCCGGTCCCACGATTCAAAGGTGTCGACCCCCTGCTGGATATCGGGTAACCAGCGCACGTCCCGACTGAGGCTTTCCAGCCGTTCGGCGACCTCCGGGATCAGCTGGGTCAACTGGTTCACCTGCTCCACCAGCTCGGGCAGCAGCACTTGCCCAAGGGCCAGTCCCAGGCCGGTGAGTGTCAGGAGCACCAGCAGCAGCGCCACGCCCCGCTGCAGCCGGCAGCTGCGCATCAGCAGCGTGGTGGGCACATCGAGGGCGACGGCCAGGGTCACGGCACCGAACAGCACAAGCAACACCCAGCGCAGCTCCCAGGCCAGCAACCCCAGCACGATCAGGGCCAGGGCCCCCAGCAGGCTGCGGCTGCTGATGCTGTTGCCGGTCCGATTCACAGGCTGCTCCGTCGACGCTTCCAGGGGTCGAGCAGATCGTGAATCACCACCTCGCGCACGATCACCTGCACGCACACCGCCAGGGGCAGGGCCAGCAACAGGCCAAGGGGACCGAACACCAGGGTGAACAGCAGCTGTGCGGTGAGGGTGAGGCCGGGCAGCAATTTGAGCTGGTGATGCATCACCGAGGGGGTGATCAGGTAGCTCTCCAGGTTCTGTACCACCACGTAGAGCACCAGCACCGCCACCGACTTCCAGGGCGACTCGAGCAGTGCAACCGACATCGGGAAGACGGTGCTGAGGGTGGGTCCCACGTTGGGAATCACATTCAGAACGCCCGCCAGCACGGCATTGGCTGCCACCAGCTTCACGCCCAATAGCGAAAGGCCAATCGCCGCCAGGGTGCCCACTGCGAGGGAACTGATCAACACTCCCACCATCCATGCGCTCAGGGCATCACCGCACTGGCTGAGCACGGCGCTGAACCGTCTCCGGTAAAACGAGGGCACCAGCAGGATGGCCACGTCGCGGTAGTGGGTGGGCTGGATGGTGACCATCAGGGCCACCGCCACCACGAACAGCAGTTGCAGAAGGCCGCTGCCCACGCCGCCAGCCACCCCCAGCAGTCGCAGGGCGCCACCGCCGATATTGGGCGGCTCACCGGTGCGGAACAGGCCGTCGCGCAGCCAGCCCAGATCGGCCGCTTGAGCGCCATAAAGCATCTGACTGGCCGATTGCAGCCAGCCGCGTACCAGATCCAGCAAGGTGCTGGCCGCCGCAGGCAGCTTGCTGATCAGCTCGCCGAACTGCTCCACGAAGGGGGGGATCACGGCGGTGCCGACAACAGCCACCACCAGAACCACCAACAGCAGGGAGAGCAGCACCGCCAGGCCCCTGGAGCAGGCGAGCCGCTGGCGCACCACACCGACAAGGGTGCAGAGGGCCATCGCCAGCACGATGGCGGCGAACACCAGGATCAGGGTTTCGCGAAGACTCCAGAGCAGCAGCAGTGCCGCCACCAGCGCCAGCAACCCCAGCCACTGTCCGAAGTTCAATGGCTCACTCCGTTTCGGCGCCGTCGCCCTGGTCCTGGCTGCCAGAGAAGCCCAGGTCGTGGCTCTCGGCATAGCGTTGGGCAAAGCGCATGAACCGTTCGAAGTCGCTGCTGCTCTTCCAGGTGAACGTGGCCTCCAGGGCACTGGCCTTGCCGTTCACGAAGCGCGCATTCACCTCGCGGGTGACCAGCTCGCCCTCCTCATCCACCATGAACATGCCGGCGATGTCGCCCATGGTCTCCGGTGCCAAGGCCTGGGGTTCCTCGAACACGAACAAGGCCTGGCCAGTGCGCCCGTCACGGGAGCGGGTGAGACGGATGTCGGGCACAACCGGTTCGTCCACACCTCGGAAGAACTGAATGGCAGCGCCCATGGCAGTGGTTAAAAGAAAATCCTAAGTCGCGCAATCGGGCTCGCCAGCCGCTTCGAGCGTCTGAACCAAGGCACCGCTGTCGGGGGCCTGCCTGTGGCTCCTGCCTGACATAGTGGGCCCAAGCTGGCCGAATGCGGTCTGGTTCTTCATGCTTTCCGGCCCACCGGTTACCGCCTCCGCCACCCCTGAAGCGCTGCTGGAACGCTTCCAGGCTGCCTCACCGCGTCAGCGCCGCTCCCTCGTGGCCCAGCTCGCGCAGCAGGCTGAAAGTCTGCGGCCCCTGATCAGCGACCACCTGATCGGCCTTGATGCCACTGGCGATGACTGGGCAGCGGGCTTTCTGATCCAGCTGCTGCTGGCGCCGGAGGACGCTGGCCGCGAGGCGTTCTTCGCCCGCTACCCCTCGGGCTGGCTGGCCACGCCCTCGGCCCAGGGGGTGGACTATGCCCCCCTGCAAAAGGCTCTGGCG
>JBIKUY010000159.1:0-5242 GCA_044347355.1 Prochlorococcaceae cyanobacterium
CCTGTTGCTCCGGGAGGGGAAACGCCATCACTAGGCCCGATACACCATTGGTTTATCAGCTGGATTGAGACAGTCGGCAGGGATCAACCCTCAGCCGCACAGCGGGGGCAGAGTGCGCGCACATTGAGTACACACTCCAAAAGTCGGAATCCATGGAGTGAGGCCGCCAGCTCCCCGGCCACCAGCACAGCGGGGTCCTCAAATTCTTCGGTGCAGCCACAGCGCACACACACCAGATGGTGGTGGTCACGGTGAGCATCACTGGCCAACTCGTAGCGCCGGCCACCCTCCGGTAGCTCAAGCTCCTGGAGCAGGCCCATGGAACTCAGCAGACGCAGGGTGCGGTACACCGTTGCCAGTGACACTCTCTCATCCTGGGCCAGGAGGCGCTGATGCACTTCCTCGGCACTGAGGTGGCTGCCCGCACCGCTCTGCTCAAACAGGGTGAGAACCCTTTGGCGCTGGGGTGTGAGCCGCTGGCCCCGATCGTGCAGGGTGCTGCGCAGGGCATCGGTGGCAACGGCCGCTGAGAGCCCTGCTTGGGGCTCCTGAGTCGGGGGCGTTCTGGTTGAAGCTTTGGGCACCAGATCGTTCCCGCACTTCTCAATAGTAGGAGCAATTGCGAACTGTTGCCAGACCGGCTCGCTGCCGTTCAGGCCCGAACTCGCTGGTCAATCCAACCATCCAGCTCCGCCAGAGCAGCCCCGATCAGGTCTGCCAAGGTCACCACCAGGCGATAACTGAGAGCGATCGCCAGCAGTGGCGCCTCCGGAATCGCGCTGCCGAGCCGTAGCAGCAGGGCTGCCTCAAACACCCCTAAACCGCCGGGAGCGCCAGGCACCAGGAGGCCAACCGTCCAGGCAACCGCGAACCCTGCCAGCCAGGCCTGCCAATCCAGACTGGCCTGCAGATCAAAGGCCAGCACACAGCAGGCAAATCCGCCAAAACGCAGGAGCACGAAGGCCAACTGGGTCAACAGGGGAAGCAAGGGGTAACCCCCAAGCGCCCCGCTGAGAGATGGAGGCAGCGCATCGCTGCCCGCCGAATCGAGCTCAGCATCGAGGCGCAAGCGGCGAGCCTGGCGCAGCTCCAGCTTTCGCAACAGGGGTTTGAGCCAACGGGGCCAAAGCAGCACGAGAGGCAGAACGCCCACCAGGGCCAATCCGCCCTGCCAACCGGCGACGGTGATCAGGCTGAGGGCCGAAGCGGCTGCAAGCAGCGGATCCATCAGCACTCCCCCAAGGGCCAAACCGAGCGATGCCGGCTCCTCCAGCACGCCCTCCGCACTGCGCAGACGCTGAACCCGGCTGCTGAGATGCCAGATGCCTCCAGGCAGGTACTTGAGCAGGTTGGTGCTCAGGTAGAGCTGCACCAGCTCCGCCCATTGAGGGCGCAGACCCAGCCAACGCAGCACCACCCCCAGGCCGAGGCCGTTGACCAGCAAGCTGAGCAGGCTGATGCCCACCCCCAGCACCAGCCAGGACCATCCCTGGGGATCGAGGCTGAGCTGGAGCATCGCCCGGCCATGACCCAGCAGGGCCGCCATGAGGAATCCGAGGCTGAGCAGGGTGATCCAGAGGGAGAGTCCCCCTGGCACGGGCGGCAGCTTGAGCACCTTGAGCCAGCGCAGTCGGGCCGGGAAGCCAGGCCAGGTGAACGACTGGAAACCTTGCAGGAGACGGCGCAGGGCCGAAGGCACGGCGAACTGGCTGGTTGAGAGCTTCAGCTTCGGGCGTGGCAGCTTGAGGCGGGGAAGCTTGATCACGGACCAGGGGCGGGCGGGGGCTGCTTGATCAGGGAAGTCACGCTGGCACGGACCTGGTCGAGGGAGAGGCCGTGGCGATGGGCGAGGGTAACGAGATCATCATGCTCGGGTTTGGAGCGCCACCGGCCATCAGGCAACAAGGCCTGCTTAAGCCGCACGCTGCCCAGGGGCGTCGCCAGCGTGACAATCCGGCGGGGCAGCACCCAGCGCTGTTCGCAGCGCTCCCGCACCCCCAGACTGGTGCTGTGCTGCCACCACACCTGCCGAAGCCGGGCAGCCTGCTGCCCCGGGGGCACCAGGGCCGTGACCAGCCAGCCGGAGCGCCCCTTTTTCATCTGCAACGACTGGGAAAACACGTCCAGCGCCCCGGCCTGGCGCAGCGATTCCAGGAGAACAGCAAGGTCCTCCGGCGTGGCGTCATCGATCTGGGCCTGCTGCACCAGCACGCGCTCCAGCTGGGGAGCCTGACCATCCAGCCGGGGATCGGGCTCCAGGGGCTCTGCCAGCACGATGCGCAACAGGTTGGGGCGATCCAGCTGCCGGCTGCCCAGCCCCACGCCCACTTGCAGCGGCTGATGGCCGGGGTGGGGGCCGAAGCGGTCGGCCCAGCATGCCGCCAGGGCCAGGCCCGTGGGGGTGGTGAGCTCGGCGGCGGGGAAATCGGCGGCGCTGGCCAGGGGGATCTGCTGGGCCCGGGCGATTTCCAGCACCGCCGGCGCCGGCAGGGGCAACAGGCCATGGGCGGTGGGCACACTGCCGTGGCCGGCAGGGGGAACCGTGCACACCAGCTGCTCAACACCCAGGTGCAGCAGGCCGGCGCAGACGCCCACCACGTCCACCAGGGCGTCGATCGCCCCCACCTCGTGGAAATGCACCTCCCCGGCTGGCTGACCATGCACCACGCTCTCCGCCTCAGCCAGCAGGGCGAACACCCGCAGCACCCTCGCCCGCAACCGCGGCTCAAGCGGGGCTTGCTCCAGCTGGGGGCGGAGGCGGCTCCAGTGGCGCAGGCTGGGCTCCGGCTCCAGCGCCTGCACATCCAGGTGCAGGCCCCGCAGGCCCCGGCTGCGCCGCTCCTGCAGGTCCAGTCGGTAGGCCCCACGGAGACCTAGGGCTGCCATCGGCTGGTTCAGCACGGCCGGCGGGACGCCCAGATCAAACAGGGCCGCCAGCAGCATGTTGCCGGCCAAGCCCGTGGGGCAGTCGATCAGGGCCAAGGCCATCTCAGGCCTCTGCCGGAATGGGTCGGCCGAGCCGTGGAGCCGCCAGCAGCAGGCGTTCCGCCTCCTGCTCCAACTGCTGCTGCTGCTTGCTGAGCTGCTGCTCGATCTCGCGGCGCGCCCGCCGCTGTTCCCGCTGGGCCGTGTCCACGTCGTAGCCCGAAAGGCCCCAGAGGCGTCCCAACAGGGCCCGGTCGTCGGCACCGCTGGCACTACCGCCGTAAACCACCTGTTCGGCTGCCATCCCCGCCTGCAGCACCCGGCTCCAGCGACGCAGCTGCTCCAGCGTCAGCTTGGCGTGGTCGGGCGGATGGAATTCAGTGATGCCGCCGGCCGCCACTCCGGCCCGTAGGCAGGCGAGGCTGCCGATCAACACCCGGCGCACCGGCATCGCCTCGGCTCCAGCCACCAGCAGATGGCCGGCCTCGTGCACGGCGATCCGGCGCAGACGAGCTTGCCCGCCGGGCAAGGCTTCAGCCAGCAAGTGGCCGCCACGGCCGGAGAAGCTGGCGGCATCCAGGCTGAGCCCTGCCAACAGCAGGCCCACACCCCCGGCAATCCACCAGGGGGAGAGGCCCACCAGGGGACCGAACACGGCGAGCAGGGTGACGAGCACCACAGCAGCACCGGCGGCCAGGGGTGAGGTCATCGGCGCTGGCCCACCTTCAACGGCCGGGACGCGTCACAGCCGTGCGCGCCGATGCCGCAGGTCGATCGCCTGCAGACGGTGCAGGCTGGGACTGGCGCCCGCCAGTCCGTCCGCTGCCGCCTGTGCGGCCATCACGGCGGCCCTTGCCGCCGCGGTTGCCCCGCTGGACCACAGGGGCGATCACCTCGAACCGCTCCACCAGGAGCTGCTGACCCTGGCGGCGGCCATCAATAGCCACGAAATGGCGCAGGTGCTCCAGGGGGATCTCGCCGCGCAACTGCAACTTGAACGGTGCGGGGCGCTGGCCATCACCCCTGGGTAGCTGGCGCACCTTGATCACCAGGTCTCCGGTTTCAGGCTTTGTGAAGATCAGCTCGCCGCGCAGCGAAAAGTACTCATCGCCCTCGGGCAGGACATCGGTGGGGAGGTCGGGGGTCGTCTGAACACCATCAGCTTCTGTTGCGGGCTCTGGGTTGGTACTGGCATGCGCCTGGCTGGCCAGGGTGCTCGGCTCCCAGATGCCCACCAGCTGCAGGTGCAGACCGCCCTGCTCGCGGCTGCGGGGGTAAGCCACCCAGAGATGGGGCTGGGCCAGGTCGAGGTGGCGCCGCATCAGGGTGAGCAGGCGACCCAGCACCACGGCTTCGATCTGCTCACCATCCTCGGTGTGGATCAGGCCACGGGTGATCTGGTCGGCATCGGCGGGCACGTAGGTGCCTCGCACAACGCCGATGGCCCGGTACTGGAGCGGCTCGCTGACCGGAGGGATGGGATGGGGACGCATGGAGACAATGTAAGGCGGCTCAAGCACAGGGCCGTCCGGGCAGACTTCCATAGTGCCCACGCGACCCGGCTGAATGCCCACCGTCCGTTCCAGACGAGCTCTCTGGCTGGGCAGCGGCGTAGCCGCCCTGTCCGCCGCCAGTCTGGGCTTGGGCTGGTGGTTGGGCCAGCTGCACAACAGCCAGGCCGCCAGCGCCGACAAGAGCCGGCCCGCCATGGAACGGGACTTGGCCCAGCTGCTGAGCCGGCAGGACAAGGGCGAGGCCAGCGCGGCTGAGCAGCAGCGGCTTCTGGAACTGATGGTGGGGCTGGATCGGCAGAGCGAGGCCATCCCGCTGCTGGAGCGGCTGGCCGATCAGGATCCCCGGCGCTGGCAGCTGCGGCTGCTGCTCGCCGAACTGCGGCGCGACCAGAACGACCGCCCAGGAGCGGAACGGGAACTGCGCCAACTGCTCAACGCCCGCCCCGATCAGATCGAAGCCCTGCAGCTGATGGCCCTGATCCAGCTTGAATCCGGCCGGGCCGCCGAGGCCCAAGGCCAGCTGGAAGCCGCCCTCAAGAGAGCTAGCGAGCCCACAGCCAAGCCCGAGTCGCTGGCGATCGGTCTGCTGCTGGCCCAGGTGTTGCAGCGCAGTGGCCAGGCCGACAAGGCCGATGCCCAGCTGCTGGACCTAGCCGGTCGCTTTGCCAACGATCCCCGGCCCCTGCTGGCCCGCGCCCTACTCCAGCAGGAGCGTGGGGATCTGGCCGCCGCCCAGAAGACACTGACTGATGCCCGCAACCGTCAAACCGAGGCCAGGGTGCAGGATCAAATCGATCGGGTGG
>JBIKUY010000161.1:0-5233 GCA_044347355.1 Prochlorococcaceae cyanobacterium
TCCCACGGCGATCACAGCGAGCACGCCGCCCGCATTTCCACCATCCGCCAGGTTTCTGAAGAGCTTGGTGTGCACATCGGCATCCTCCAGGATCTGCAGGGCCCAAAGATCCGCCTGGGTCGCTTCGTGGATGGTCCAATCACCCTGGCCAAGGGCGATCTCTTCACCCTCACATCGCGGGACGTGGCCTGCAACCGCAGCATCGGCACCGTCACCTACGACCGGCTGGCCGATGAGGTGTTGAGCGGCAGTCGCATCCTTCTGGATGACGGCCGCGTGGAAATGGTGGTGGAACAGGTGGATCAGGCGAG
Organism: Prochlorococcaceae cyanobacterium; assembly: GCA_044347355.1. GTDB lineage: Bacteria > Cyanobacteriota > Cyanobacteriia > PCC-6307 > Cyanobiaceae > NIES-981. The sequence continues at coordinate 312 of JBIKUY010000161.1, forward strand.
TCACACCCTGCAATGCCGCGTCACGGTGGGAGGGGTCCTCTCCAATAACAAAGGGGTGAACTTCCCCGATGTGCAGCTCTCGATCCGCGCCCTCACCGACAAGGACAAAATCGATCTGGCCTTCGGCCTCCAGCAAGACGTGGACTGGGTGGCCCTGAGCTTCGTGCGCAATCCTTCCGATCTGCTGGAGATCAAGGAACTCATCGCCAGCCACGGCGCCAGCACCCCGGTGGTGGCGAAGATCGAAAAATTCGAGGCGATCGACCAGATCGACGACATCTTGCTGCTCTGTGATGGCGTGATGGTGGCCCGTGGCGACCTGGGCGTGGAGATGCCGGCCGAAGAGGTGCCCCTCCTGCAGAAGGAGTTGATTCGCAAAGCCAACAGCCTGGGGATCCCGGTGATCACCGCCACCCAGATGCTCGATTCGATGGTGAGCTGCCCTAGACCCACCCGGGCCGAGGTGAGCGACGTGGCCAATGCCATCCTCGACGGCACCGATGCCGTGATGTTGTCCAACGAAAGTGCGGTGGGCGATTTCCCTGTGGAGGCCGTTGACACCATGGCCACGATCGCTCGTCGCATCGAGCGCGACTACCCCCAGCGGGTGATTGACAGCCGCATGGCAACCACCATCCCCAACGCCATTTGCCAGGCGGTGAGCACCATCGCCCGCAATCTCAATGCCGCCGCAATCCTGCCGCTCACCAAGAGTGGCGGTACGGCCCGCAACGTGAGCAAGTTCCGACCCAGCACGCCGATCCTGGCGATCACCAGCGAAACCAAGGTGGCCCGCCAGCTGCAGCTCTGCTGGGGGGTGAATCCCCTCCTGGTACAGGAGCAAACCTCCACCACCAGCACCTTCAGCCTGGCCACGGGGATGGCCCGCGAGCTTGGTTTCCTGCAAGACGGCGACCTTGTGGTGCAGACCGCAGGCACGCTTTCTGGCGTGAGCGGCTCCACCGACTTCATCAAGGTAGGGATCGTGGCGGCGGTGCTTAACAAGGGTTTGGGAATCGGCACCGGCTCGGTGAGTGGCCGGGTCCGCCTGGTGGACAACCTTGAAGACGCCGCTGCCATCCAAACTGGCGAAATCCTCGTGCTGCGGGAGGCCAGCGCCGCCTACGAGGAGGCTTTCCGCAAGGCCAAGGCTGTGATCGCCGAGTCGACAGGGGAGGACAGCCAAGCTGCCCAGATCGCCCAGCGCACCGGCATCCCGGCAATCGTGGGCGTCACGGATGCGTTCGCCAGCCTCCAGCAGGGTGAGATCGTGACCCTGGATCTGCTTCGCGGTGAGGTGCATCTCAGCGCCCGCAGCCACAATTCCGACGGCACGGGCGCCATCGTTTAGGGGATCCATCAGCACTGGCCATGGCTTCCAAGCTCCCTCTCGCTGAAACGGTGGGAATGGCCCTCTCCACCCTCCGAGCCAACCGTTTGCGCAGCCTGCTCACGATGTTGGGGATCGTGATTGGCAACGCTTCGGTGATCACCCTGGTGGGGGTGGGGCGCGGGGCTCAGAACCTGGCCGAGGGCCAGCTCAGCAGCCTGGGCGCCAACGTGCTGTTCGTGGTGCCCGGCAACAACGACACGCGCCGCCAGGGCATCGACGTTCCCAAGACCCTGGTGCTGGAGGACGCCCTGGCCATTGCGGAGCAGGTGCCGAGCGTGAGCCGGGTCGCGCCCCAAATCACCCTCAGCGAAGTGCTGCAGGTGCAGGGAACCAGCACCAGCGCGTCGGTGCTAGGGGTGACCCCTGACTTTCTGCCGGTGCGCCAGTTCGAGATGGCGCGGGGCCGCTTTTTCAGCCCCAGTGATCTCGACAGCGCGCGCAGTGTGGTGGTGATTGGCCCGGATCTGGCCACCAAGATGTTCCCGGCCCAGGAGGCGCTGGGGCGTGTGCTGCGCATCCGCAACAAGGCCTTTGAAGTGATTGGTGTGCTGGCCCCGAAGGGAGCTGTGTTCGGTCAGAACCAGGACGAGAACGCCTATATCCCCCTAAGCACGATGGTGAATCAGCTCTCGGGGCGGAATCGCAACTTCGGCGTCAGCCTCAACTTCATCAGCGTGGAAGCGAAGGATGCCGAGAGTGTCAACGCTGCCGCTTTTCAGATCACCAACCTGCTGCGACAGCGCCACCGCATTCTGCGGGAAGACGACTTCGCCGTGCGCTCTCAGAAGGACGCCCTCACGATCGTAGGCACGATCACCGGAGGCCTCACGCTAATGCTGGCGGCCATCGGTGGCGTGTCGCTGCTGGTGGGCGGCATTGGCATCATGAACATCATGTTGGTGTCGGTGAGCGAGCGCACCGCAGAGATCGGGCTCCGCAAGGCCCTCGGTGCCCGCAGTGGTGACGTGCTGTTGCAGTTCCTGGTGGAGTCGCTTGTGCTGGCCAGCCTGGGGGGGGCCATCGGCACGGCGGTGGGGATTGGAACCGTGACCCTTGTGGGAGTGGTGACGCCGTTACCCGCTGCAATCGGCGCTAGCACCGTGCTGCTCACTGTGGCCCTCTCGGGATCAATCGGCCTGTTCTTTGGGGTCGTGCCAGCCCGCCGAGCCGCCCAGCTCGATCCGATTGTGGCGTTGCGCAGTCTCTGAAGACAAATGGGCCTGCCCGCCCAGCCTCCCTGACTGAGCCCGCACAGAGAAGGCAAAGAAAGGCTTAAGCCTCAGGCGAAGTTGGCGAAAAGGTTGCAATTGGCACCAAAGCCCTGGTGGTGCTGATGCGTAAGTGGTTAAACCTAAGCCCGATACCCCCTTGGACCAGCTGGCATGCGGATATCGGAACAGCAGCGATCGGATGGTGATCGCCCGTTGTTTCGCAGGAGACTCGTTCTTCCTCGAGCGGGTGGTGTTCCCTTTTGAACTGCTGAGCTTCTCCTGTCCGCCTGAAGCCGAACTGGAGATCTGGACCCACGGCCTGGGGGGACCGGAACTGATTGAGACCATTCCTGTGCAGGATCTGGTGATTGAGTCGTCACCTGGCCCGGGCCCCCTCGATGCGGTGGGCGGCCTGGTGCGGGATGAACTACTCGAATCCTGGGCTGCCGCAGGCTGAGAGGTCAGAGGGGTCTGAGAGGTCTGAGAGAAGCAGGGTGCAGGGGTCTGGATTGAGGGCCATGCCCGTTACAGTTGTTAAGAAAGTGTCTCAGCTATGAATCAGCGCTGGCGTGTTCTGGCTCTTTGGCTTCTGCCATTGGCCGTGGTGGCTTTTCTGGGCCTGCAGGTGTTGCGCAGTGGCAACCTCGGCCCCAATGCACCCACTTCCGCTCCCCGCAACACTGCCGTTGCCCGGATGAGCTACGGGCGCTTCCTCGACTACGTGGAAGCTGGCAGGGTCACTGCGGTGGACATCTACGACGGTGGCCGCAATGCCGTGATCGAAGTGGTGGATCCCGATCTCGACAACCGGGTGCAGCGCCTGCGGGTGGACCTGCCCGGCCTGGCCCCTGAACTGGTGAACAACCTCAAGGAGCAGGGGATCAGCTTTGATATCCACCCCCCTCGCCAGACCCCTCCAGCTCTAGGCATCCTCGGGAATCTGCTGTTCCCGCTCTTGCTGATCGGTTCACTGATCTTTCTGGCCAGACGCGGCAATGGCATGCCTGGCGGTCCGGGTCAGGCGATGCAGTTCGGCAAGACCAAGGCGCGGTTCGCCATGGAGGCTGAAACCGGTGTGAAGTTCAACGACGTGGCCGGGGTGGAAGAGGCCAAACAGGATCTTCAGGAGGTGGTGACCTTCCTGAAAACTCCTGAGCGCTTCACCTCCGTTGGCGCCAAGATCCCCAAAGGTGTCTTGCTGGTAGGTCCTCCCGGCACCGGCAAAACCCTCTTAGCGAAGGCCATTGCCGGCGAAGCCGGGGTGCCTTTCTTCTCCCTCTCAGGTTCGGAGTTTGTGGAGATGTTCGTGGGTGTGGGTGCCAGCCGGGTGCGCGACCTGTTCAAGCGTGCCAAGGAGAACAGCCCTTGTCTGATCTTTATCGATGAGATCGACGCCGTGGGCCGCCAGCGTGGCGCCGGCGTCGGCGGCGGCAACGACGAACGGGAGCAAACCCTCAACCAGCTGCTCACCGAGATGGACGGCTTTGAGGGCAACAGCGGCATCATCATCATCGCTGCCACGAATAGAGCCGATGTGCTCGATTCGGCACTGCTGCGCCCCGGTCGCTTTGACCGCCAGGTGATGGTGGATGTGCCGGACATCAAAGGTCGCCTTGAGATCCTCGCGGTGCATAGCCGCAACAAGAAGTTGGCGGAAGATGTGAGCCTTGAGACCATCGCGCGCCGAACTCCAGGATTTTCTGGAGCAGACCTGGCCAACCTGCTCAATGAGGCAGCGATCCTCACAGCCCGTCGGCGCAAGGATGCCACCAGCCTCGCTGAAATCGACGACGCCGTTGACCGGGTGATCGCCGGCATGGAGGGCAAGCCGCTCACCGATGGCCGCAGCAAGCGCCTGATCGCCTATCACGAGGTTGGGCACGCCCTGGTGGGCACCTTGGTCAAAGCCCACGACCCAGTGCAGAAGGTCACCCTGATCCCCCGTGGCCAGGCACAGGGCCTCACCTGGTTCTCCCCTGATGAGGAGCAGATGCTGGTGAGCAAGGCCCAGTTGCGGGCCCGGATTATGGGGGCTCTCGGAGGACGTGCTGCCGAGGATGTGGTGTTCGGCCATGCCGAAGTGACCACCGGAGCTGGCGGCGATATCCAGCAAGTTGCCTCAATCGCTCGCCAGATGGTGACCCGCTTTGGCATGAGCGAGATTGGCCAGTTCTCCCTCGAGGCGGGCAACCAGGAGGTGTTCCTGGGTCGCGACCTGATGACCCGCAGCGACGCCTCCGACAAGATGGCTAGCCGCATCGATGAGGCCGTGCGCCATATCGTGCAGAGCTGCTATGTGGACACGGTGAAACTTGTTG
>JBIKUY010000160.1:0-5233 GCA_044347355.1 Prochlorococcaceae cyanobacterium
GGGGCCAGGATGTGGGAGCGCTCTGGGCTCGGCGTGGCGTGCTTCGGTGGGCAGACGAGCCTATGGCTGGCTGCGGCGCTGGCTGAGCCGCTCAGCAGCGCCGCAGCAGCAGCAGCGTGCAGTCATCCTCCAGGTCGGCACCGCCGTTGAAGCGGTGCAGGTCGCCGCGGATCGCATCGAGAAGTCTCGGCAGGGGCTCGTTGTGGTGCGTCCGCAACAGCTGCGCCAAACCCTCAAGCCCGAACGGCTGGCCCGTGGCGTCCTCCGCCTCGGTGATGCCGTCGGTGTAGGTGAACAGCAGATCGCCCATCGCCAATTGGGTTTCACTGCTGCAATAGGTGACCTGGCGAAAGGCACCCGCCAGGGGCCCGCGGGGCAGGGGCAAGGGTGCCACCTGGCCCCCCGTGAGCAGCAGCGGCGGACAGTGGCCGGCATTGGCGTAGACGAAGCGCCCCGTGGCCGGATCGAGAAAGCCGCAAAAGAGGGTCACGAACAGGCTGGTCTCGTTGCCTTCGCAGAGGTTGGCATTGAGGTTCTGCAGCAGCTCCGCGGGGTCGCCCGCAGCCATCGCCATGCTGCGCAGCAGGCCGATCGTGCGGGCCATGAGCAGGGCCGCGCTGACGCCATGCCCGGACACATCGCCAATGCACACGAACAGGCGCCCATCCGCCACGAAGAAGGAATCGAAGAGGTCTCCGCCCACGCTGGCGGCCGGTTCCACCAGGCCACACACCTCCAGATCGTCGCGTTCCGGAAACAGCGGCTGGGCCAACGGCAGCATGCCGGACTGGATCTGCCTGGCCAGATCCAGCTCCCGGCGCAGATGTTCTAGCTCGAGCCGCTCGCTCAGGGCCTCCAGGGTGAGCTGATTGGCGGTGCGCGCCCGCTGCGTGAGCCCCCGCATCAGGTTGCGGGCCACCCCGGGCAGGGGCACCAGACGCTTCCAGAAAAACGGGCCCTGCAGGCAGAGCACCTCTGCCTCGCGTTCGCAGCGCACCAGGGCCGACACCGGGAGCTCGTCGATGGCCGAGAACTCGCCGATGCACTCGCCGACTGCCACCGCAATGCTCTGGTCCGCCCGGGCCTCGGGGCTGAGATACACCGTCAGCTCACCGGAGAGGAGCACATAGATGGTGTCGTTGGGGGCCCCGGGGCGCAACAGGTCGGCGCCTGCGCTGAGCTGGCGCACCTCGCAGCGTGCCAGCCGACGGGCCAGAAGCCCCTCGTCCACGTCGCGGAAGAGGGGAATCCAGCCGTAGCCCGACAGGGGCGCTGAGGATCCGGCAGAAGGGGGTGGGTCGGTGCTCAGGATCGGGGAGACCAGTGCATCTCGATACTTAGTTCATTGCACTCCTCCAGCACCCGGTAGGCCATGCCATCGGTGTAGGCGCGAACCAGACGCAGACCGAGCCCCCCCGGGCTGGCTTCGCCCAGGCTGGCGGGCAGGGGCTTGTCACTCGCCACTAGCGGATCAAAGGGCACTCCCCCATCGCTGATCACCAGCCGCACGCCAGCGCCGGCAGTCGGTGAGATGGCTTCCAGCAGCAGTCGGATGGGTTGGTTGGCAACCGGAACGCCTCCGTGCTCCAGCAGGTTGGCCAGCACCTCGTTCAGGCACACCTCGAGCCGGTCGAGCTGATCACCCGGTACGGCCATGCGCTCTGCCCACTCCCGCAGCCAGAGGGAGGCGCGCCGGAGTTCCAGGGCTTCGGCCCGGATCTCAAGGGAGCTCACCCGGCCAGGGCGTCCATGGCCGCGGCCTCGTCCTGGCACACCGGGATGATTTCGGATACGCCGACGGTGTCGAGGGTGCCGCGCACCACCGTGTTGTCACCCAGCAGCAACGCCATCTTGCCGCCCTTCTGCTCGAGCGCCTTGGCGCTGTGGATGATGCAGCGCAGACCCACCGAAGCGAGGAACGACACATCGGTGAGATCCACCAGCACCCGAATCGGCCGGCTCGCGGCCAGGGAGGTGAAGCGCATCTCGACCTCGCCCACGCCCACCATGTCCAGGCGACCGCTGAGGCGGATGCGCCGCAGGTCGTCGGCCAAATCCTCGTGCTCGATCGATGTGGTGCTCATCAGGGCCAGTGGGGGAGCGGATTTGCCCGAAACTTAGCCGTGGTGCGCGGCTTCGATCCGCCTCCAGCGGCCCGCTGTCGTCCAGGACACATCAGCCGGCCAGCGCCGTCGCCAACCGGTTGGTGGCGAGCAGCCGCTGCGCCAGTTTGCGGGCCACCAAGCGGTGCAGCAGCAGGGCCGCCCGCGGGTCCTCCTGCTCCAGGGCCACCAGCCTGCGCTGGGAGAGCCGCAGCGCCCGCACCTCCACCTCGCAGATCACCGAGGCGCTGGTGGGCGTGCCCAGATAGAAGCCGATCTCCCCGATGCAGGTGCCGGGATCCATCGTGCGCAGCCGCAGCGGAGCGGCCTCCGGTGATTCCCGGCGCTCCACCACCACCCGGCCCGACAGCAGCAGAATCAGGTCGCTAGGAGGAGCGTCCTGGTGGATGATCACGCTCCCCGCCGGAAAGCACACCGGCTCGAACTGCTTGATCAGCTCGGCGAGCGCCCGCTGTTCGGCCTCGCCGCTCAGATCGCCGGCTTCAATCACCGCCATCGGCTCCAGGCTCTCCTGCAGCGGATGCAGCGAGAGGAGTTCGTTCTCGCAAAACTCCAGGCCGTGGTCCAGGTCGGTGAACCAGTCGTGCCCCACCCGATCACCCCTGAGGATTCCCGAGCGGAGCAGCAGCCTTCGGGTTGCCGCCGACAATCCACTGAACACCAGCTCGATGCCGGCGCTCTCGCAGATCTGCGCGAGCCGCTGGAAGGTGTGCACCGCCGAAGCGTCCAGGCCGCTGGTGAGTCGCAGATCCAGCAGGATCCAGTGGGGGCGTGATCGGGAAGGGACCTCCAGCCGCCCAATGATCGTGCGGCGCAGGATATGGGCGGTGCCGAAGAACAGGTGCCCCTGCAGGCAGATCACCAGGATCGCGTCCCCATAGCGATCCAGCAGGAGGCTGCGGGCCGGGCTGCGGTCCACATGGCTGCGGCGGGTGCGGCCCGTCATCAGGCTGCGCACCGCGGAGATGCGGCTGTAGTCGATCACGAACAGCAGCAGGGCCAGCACCAGGCCCGCCATCAGGGCAGCCACCCAGCCGCTGAGCATCGTCACCAGCAGGATCGCCAGCAGCACCGCGTTCTCCAATGGCGAGAGGCAGCGGCTGCGATCGAGCAGCCAGTCAGTCAATAGCGCCAGGCCAAGGAACACTCGCAGGCCGCCGGTCACCGCGAACGGGATCGCCCCCAGCAGGCTCGGCCCACCCAGCCAGGCGGCCAGGCATACCAGAGAGGCGATCAGGCCCACAGCCCGACCCCCTGCCCCCATCTGCTGGGGCAGGGCAGTGGCACTCAGGGAGTGGAAGCCGGCCGGGCTGCCCACCAGCGCCGCCAGCAGGTTGGCCACGCCCACGGCCGTCAGGTCGCGGTTCAGATCCAGCTCCCGGCGCACGGTCACCTCGATGGCGCTGGCGTTCAGCAGGGTGCCCAAGCTGGCCAGGAAGGCCACCGCCAGCATGTTCGGCAGGATGCCGACAAGCTCCGCCCAGGCCACGGGCCCGCCCAGGGCGGAGGGGATCAGACTCCTGTCCGCCATCCCCTCCGGCAGCGAGGGCAAGAGGCCCCCTGCCATGGCGCCGTTCAGGCTGCCGCCGCTGACAGCCAGGAGCAGGTGGAAAGCGGCGATCCCGCCGATCAGGAAAGCGGGGATCGTGCGCCATGACGGCCAGCGCCGGGCCGCCACGGTCATCAGCAGGGCGAAGGCCAGGCCAGGCAGCCAGCGGTCCAGCAGGGCCGGATCCGCCAGGGTCGTCCAGGAGAGCTGATCGGCACCAACCCCCAGCATCACCGTGAGTCCGCCCTTCACCAGCAGGGCGCCGCTGCCGGCCACAAACCCGCCGAGCACCGGAAAGGGGAGATAGCGGAACAGGTTGCCGGCCCCCAAGCGGCCCAGCAGCAGGGCCATCAGCCCAAACAGGGCGGTGCTCGCCATCACCAGCATGGTCACCGTGGCAAGCACGTCGCTGCCGGGCGCGGCAGCTGGGAGACGCTGGGCCAGCTGGGCAGCCAGCAGGGCCAGCACCACCACCGGCAGCTCATGGGGCCGCCCCACCGTGCCGGGGAACGACCCCCGCCAAGCCATCACCGCGCCGATCACCACACCACCCAGCAGGGTGTGGGCGACGCCTGAACCCAGAGCCCGCCCCAGGGGGCCGGAAAACAACAGGGCTCCAAAGGAGATCTGAGCCAGGGCGGAGAGGCAGCCCACCGTCAGCCCCGCAGCGATGGTGGCGGCTAGGCCTTGCCCCCGGGCCTGATCGCCGTGAGGCGAGTGGGAACGCATTGCGGCGGTTGAAGCGCACAGACCCTAGGTCGCAGAACCGCTCCAGCCATCCTTGCTGCGGCGCAGTCGTCCCAGTTCGGCGCTGTTTTGTGTTCTGAGAAACAAGTTGGTGGCCCGCTCGCTGGCGATCGTGCTGGGAACCGTGGGCACACCCTGCCGGCGGAGCGCAACCACCTCCGCCAGGCGCTCGCGGATCTCCCGGTCGTCGGGCGCCTCGGCCGTCGCCCAGCGGAAATTGGTCTCGGTGTACTCATGGGCGCACCACACCTGGGTGGCCTCAGGCAGGGCGGCGAGCCTCTGCAACGACCGGTGCATCTGCTCAGGCGTGCCCTCGAACAGCCGACCGCAGCCCCCCACAAACAGGGTGTCGCCGCAGAGCAGGTGGCCGCTAGCCGGCAGCCAAAAGGCCAGGTGGGCGCAGGTGTGGCCCGGCACCGCCAGCACCTGCACCGGCTCATCCAGCACCGTGAAACGCTCGCCGTCGGTAACTCCCACGGTCTGGAAGGGGATGCGCTCCCGGTCGTCGGCCGCGGCCACCACCGCCGCTGCCGGCCACAGGTGCAGCAGACCGGGGGTGCCACCGATGTGATCGCTGTGGTGGTGGGTGTGCAGGATCGCCTCCAGCTCCAACCCCCGCGCCCGCAGGGCCAGCGCCACCGGCTCAGCCACGGCGGGGTCCACCACCGCCGCCCGCCGGCCCCGCTGCAGCACCACCACGTAGTTGTCGCGCAGCACCGGGATCAGCCAGAGCGCCAGCGGCTGGGCTGGGGGGGAACTTGTAGCCCGGGCGGGCTCAGCAGGGGGGTGGGCCATCGTTAGAGTCCGCTTTGCG
>JBIKUY010000131.1:0-5736 GCA_044347355.1 Prochlorococcaceae cyanobacterium
ATACGATCATTGCTGGTTCCAGCATTGAAGTGAGCGCTTTGACGGATGTTTCAACTTCGTCTTCGTAGAAATCCGCTACCTTCGAAAGCATGGCATCCATCTCACCTGTTTCTTCGCCGATCGAGAGCATGCTGATGGCCAGTTCGGGAAACACGTTCAGCCTTCCCAGGGCCAAGCTCAAAGGAATGCCCTGCAGCACTTCCTCGCGACTTTGACTGATGGCAGAAGCCATAACCGCGTTACCCGTAATTTCTTTAACGATTTCAAGCGATAAGAGAATGGGCACACCGGCTCTGGTGAGAGAGCTGAAGGTGCGACAGAATTGGGCTGTTGTGGTTTTTTGGATCAGATCGCCGAACAGGGGTACCTTCAATGTCAGGCCGTCCACCTTGAGCTTCCCCATCGGGGTTTTGTAGAAACGAAGAAAGAGATAGGCGGCCGTAGCCAAGGTGGCCACTAACAGGAGAGCGAAGGGTGAGCGCAGTAGCGAACTGAGGTCCACCATCATTTGGGTGAACCAGGGAAGTTCGGCACCGAGATCATCAAAAATCCCCGCAAAAGTGGGAATGATGAAAATTGTCATGCCCAAAAATACGGCAATGGCAATGATTAATACCGCCACGGGATATCCCATGGCACCCTTGATCTGGTTCTGGAGTTTGGCGTTGTCTTCCAGCAGTTTTGCCAGACGGTTTAGGGATTCATCCAGCACGCCGCCTGTTTCCCCTGCTTCCACCATGGCAATGGTGAGTCGATCGAAAACCTGAGGCCAGCGCCGAAGTGCTGGGCCAAGGCCCACGCCCTGGTTCACTTCAAAACTCACAGCTTCCAGAGCTCGTTTGAAGAGCGGCAGCTTCTGCTGGCTTGCCATCAGGTCGATGCTGCGCACGATCGGTACGCCAGCATTCACCAAGGCAGCCATCTTGCTGGCGAAAACAGCTTTTTGCTTCACACCTGGCTTGGCCTCCAGGAGATTGCGAAGGAGGGAAGATCCGTTCCCGCCTGATGCTTTGTCGCCTTTATTTCCAGCCGAATTTGATCGAGAGGACTTAGTTTTGATCTCAATCACGCGGATCCCGCGCTGACGCAGCTTGCGCTTGGCCTGGGTGGCATCAGCCGCGTCCACATTGATGCTGGCTGCTCGGCCTCTGCTGTTGGTGTAGCTGGCAACGAATGTGGGCATGGCTGCAGCTACTCCTTCAGCTCAACTGGCTAACCAGACGTTTCAATTCTTCCGCTTTGCTGGTTTTGGAGAGGGCCTCCTCCAGGGTGATCTGTTTGGTCATCACCAGCTCGGACAGAGCCTTTTCCAAAGTCTGCATCGCCATCTGTCCACCGGTTTGGATCTGGGAGTAGAGCTGGGCTGTTTTTCCCTCCCGGATCAGGTTGGCGATGGCTGGTGTGTTGATCATGATCTCCTGGGCCATCACCCTTCCGTACTGACCTGGGGCCGGGTTGTGGCGTTTGCACAGGGTCTGGGCGAACACCGCCACCAGGCTGGTACTGAGTTGTACCCGGATCTGGGTCTGCTGGCTGGCTGGGAACACATCCACCATCCGGTCGACGGTCTGGGCTGCGGAACTGGTGTGCAGGGTTCCGAACACAAGGTGGCCTGTTTCGGCCGCGGTGATCGCTAGCTGAATGGTTTCCAGGTCGCGCATTTCTCCCACCAGAATCACGTCCGGATCTTCTCGCAAGGCAGCCCGCAGGGCATTGGCGAAGCTGCGGGTGTCATCGTTGAGCTGGCGCTGGTGCACCACACTCTTCACAGACCGATAGGTGAACTCGATCGGATCTTCGATGGTGAGGATATGTTCAGCTCGGTTTATATTGATGTGGTCGAGAATAGCTGCCAGTGTTGTGGTTTTTCCCGACCCTGTTGGACCTGTCACTAAGACCAATCCCTTGGGTGAGCGGCTGATTTCCTCCACAATCGGCGGCAGGCCAAGGGTTTCCATATCAGGAATGGAATTGCCCAGCGCCCGCAGGCAGGCCGCGTAGGTGCCCCGTTGCCGGTACACATTCACCCGGAATCGGGCTACCCCTTTTAGTCCATAGGAACAGTCCAGCTCCCAGGTTTGCTCCAACTGTTTGCGCTGGGCGTTGTTGAGCATTGAGAAGATCAGCTTGTTACAGGTCTCCTCGTTGAGCCGGTCTTCGTTGATTGGTCGCAACTGTCCGTTGAAGCGTCCGTAGGGCGGCAACCCCGCGCTGAGGTGCAGGTCGCTGCCGCCATCGGCAACGAGCTGGCTCATCAGATCCTCAATCATTACGGCCATTGGTCTACGGAGAGCGGGTTGTCAGGGGGAGCGCTGCTGCTCGTTCAGCGGCTGGTGAGGCAGTAAGGGCATTCGAGCCAGTCTTCCCGCAGACCAGCACCACAGTTGCTGCAGGTGAGAGTGCTCAGGGACCGGGAGCGGCGTTCGCTTTCAAGGCTGGAATCGGTGAGCAGCATGCGCTCCACTTCAGCCAAAGTGGTATGGCCCTCGCGAACCAGTTGCAGGCCGTAGCCCAGCAGGGTCTTCATCCCATTTTCCAAGGCCATTCGGCGAATCACATCGGTGCTTTGGCGTTTGGCCACGGCCGCTGCGATTGGGTCGGTCATCCGCAGGATCTCGTAGACGCCCACACGTCCCTTATAGCCCGTGCCATTGCAGGCAGGACAGCAGTCATCGACTGCGTTGCCGGTGATATTGGCGCGATAAAAGGTCACGTCGGATTCCTGACTTGCCACAAGACCAAAGCGGCTCAATTCTTCCTGGGTCGGGCGATAGCTGATCCGGCAGTTGATGCAGACCCGCCGCACCAGACGCTGCGAAATGATGCCCAGCAGCGAGGCACTCACCATGAAGGGCTCCACCCCCATCTCATCGAGACGGGCAATGGCGCTGGCCGCATCATTGCAGTGCAGCGTGGTCATCACCAAGTGGCCTGTCAGCGCCGCCTCAATGGCTGTTTTCGCCGTTTCCAAGTCGCGGGTTTCCCCAACCAGCAGCACGTCCGGGTCCTGACGCATGAAGGCCCGCAGGGCCGTGGCGAAATCCAGACCCTTGTCGCGGTTCACCTGGGTCTGGGTGATGCCGTTGAGGGTGTATTCGATCGGATCTTCAACGGTGGAGATGTTGATGCCCGGGTCGTTCCGTTCGGCAAGAAGGGCGTAGAGCGTGGTGGATTTCCCCGATCCGGTCGGACCGGTCACCAGGAGCATTCCGTACGGCTTGGACCCCAGTTCACGCAGGGTCTGCCGGGCGGGGGCGTCAGTGATCAGGGTATCCAGGCCGAGCTGTGTTGCGCCGCTATCCAGGAGGCGCATCACCACCTTCTCGCCGTTGCGGCTCGGCAGAGTGCTCACCCGGAAGTCCATCTTGCGGCCGCGGAACATGCGCCGAATCCGGCCGTCCTGCGGCATGCGCCGTTCGGCGATGTCCAGGTCGGCCATGATCTTCAGCCTGGAGGTCACGGCCGGGGTCAGCCCCCTGGGCAGGTCCTCAAAGTGTTTCTGCAGCACGCCATCGATTCGGAAACGGATTTCCAGGGCCTGCTCCTGGGGTTCGATGTGAATGTCACTGGCGCCACTGGTGAGGGCCTCGATCAGGATCCGGTCCACCAGGCTCACGATCGGTGAGGCATTGGCACTGGAACTGGCCTCGGCCGCGCTGATCTCCAGATCCTCCAGGTCGTTGACCTCCTGGAGTTCACTGCCGGTGTTGGGCAGGCTCAGGTCTTTGGTGAGAGAGCGCTGTTGGCTGTTTCTCGAGGCTGGATTGCTCTGGCTCGCGCTGCCGGCTGCACGGCGGGGTGCTCCTGCTGGTGGCGAGGCGGCCGGTGTTGGAGGGGCCGCCACGACGGGTTCAGGGGCCGGCAGGCTGAGGGCCCGCTCCACAGCAGCCTGGATCTCCTCAGCCAGCGCAAGCTGGAACCGTGGCTTCAGATCGTGCGCGGCTAGCTCCAGTGTCAGGCGTTGTTTTTGCTCGTCGTTCCAGTGGTGGGGGATGGCCAGCGCGAGTTCGCCGGCCTTCGGTGATGCGGTGGGACAGGCCCCAAGTTGCCGCCAGCGTTGCAGTGGCAGGCCCAGTTCACCCATCAGCTCCGGTCTGAGTTGGGTCGCGCCAAGCACAGGTTGGCCCAAGAGCAGTTCCAGTTCCAGGCGCTGCTGCTCGGTGCTGTTGGGCAGGGGAACCGGTCTGGAGGGGCTGTAGGTCATGGTGGCGGCCGATTGCTGCATGGTGATCCCTCAATCCGCTGTGTCCGGCCGCTTTGCCACTAAGCCGTTGTCGCAGGCTGGGTTAGGAGAGCCAAGTACCAGTGGAGAGGCAGGTTCTGGAGGTGCGGGCTTCCGCCGCTTGTGGGAGGTCGGCGTGGAGATCCAACATGTCTAAAGCCAAAGTGACGAGCTGTCAGCCATGAGTGGAGATCCCGCGGTGGGCCCCGAAGCCGGTATCGGAGCGGATCTGCAGGCACCGCAACCCGCCCCCCAGCCTTCTGATGAATTGCACACTGGGGGTCAAGCGGTGGTTGCCGAGGCTGATGCTCAGCAGCCTGCTTCCGAGGACGAGAACAGTCAGGTCGCGGAGTCCGATGCCAGCACGCAGAGCGCAGCCCAGCTGGAAGCGGACCTGGCTGCACTACGTGCCGACCATGAGAACCTCAACGGCCAGTATGTCCGCCTGGCGGCAGACTTCGACAACTTCCGCAAGCGCCAAAGCCGTGACAACGACGATCTGCGACTGCAGATCACTTGCAGCACCCTGAGCGAAATCCTGCCGGTGCTGGACAACTTCGAGCGGGCGCGCCAGCAGCTCAATCCCCAGCATGAGGAAGCCCTGAACCTGCATCGCAGCTACCAGGGCCTTTATAAGCAGCTGGTGGACGTGTTCAAGCAGCTGGGAGTTGCGCCGATGCGGGTGGAGGGTGAGCCGTTTGATCCAAACCTGCACGAGGCGGTGCTGCGTGAGGAAAGTCACGACCATCCCGAGGATGTGATCGTGGCCGAGTTGCAGCGCGGCTATCACCTCAATGGTCGTGTCCTGCGGCACGCCCTGGTCAAGGTGTCGATGGGGCCTGGCCCGAGCAGCGCTGATGCCGATGCCTCAGAACCGTCCACGCCAGCGTCCCCCGAGGCCTGATCCATGGCCGACTACTACGACCTGCTGGGCGTCAGCCGGGATGTCGATGCCGACACCCTCAAGCGGGCCTACCGCCGTCTAGCGCGCCAATACCACCCCGATATCAACAAGGAAACTGGCGCTGAAGACAAGTTCAAGGAGATTGGCCGCGCCTATGAAGTACTGAGCGATCCCCAGACCCGGGCGCGCTACGACCAGTTCGGCGAAGCCGGGCTGGGCGGTGGTGGCGGCATGCCCGATATGGGCGACATGGGCGGTTTTGCCGATCTGTTTGAAACCTTCTTCTCCGGCTTCGGCGGCGGTGGTGGCGGTCAGGCAGGTCCGCGCCGCCGCGGACCACGCCAGGGCGATGACCTGCGCCTCGACCTGACGATCAGTTTCCAGGAGGCCGTTTTCGGCGTGGAGAAGGAGGTGCAGATCCGCCATCTGGAGACCTGCTCCACCTGCCAGGGATCCGGTGCCAAAGCCGGCAGCGGACCCACCACCTGCGGCACCTGTGGCGGCGCCGGTCAGGTGCGGCGGGCCACCCGAACCCCCTTTGGCAGTTTCACCCAGCTGGCCGTGTGCCCGGCCTGTGAGGGCTCGGGCCAGGTGATTGCCGATCCCTGCG
>JBIKUY010000018.1:0-12214 GCA_044347355.1 Prochlorococcaceae cyanobacterium
TGTTCGGCCACCGCGACTGAGCCGCCGCTGCCGTGCCCGTTCCTCAGCAGCCCCCGATCACCAGCCGGCTCGACCTGCGGGGCACACCCTGCCCCGTGAACTTCATCCGGGCCCGGTTGACCCTGGAGACCCTGGAGCCCGGCCAGTGGCTGCAGCTTGAGCTGGATTCAGGTGAACCCGAGCAATCAGTGCAGGAAGGCCTGCAGGGGGCAGGCCACCGGGTGTTGAGCAGCCCCCATCCCGAGGCTCCGGCAGCCGTGCGGCTGCTGGTGCAACGCCATGCCGGCTGACCCCCACGACCGTTCCGGTCTGGTTGTGGCTTTGCAGGCCAACTACTGCTGGGTGGAACTTGAGACCCCCTGTGCCGAGAGCGGCCAAGGCCAACGCCTGCTGTGCACCCGCCGCAGCCGACTGGCCAAGAGCGGACAGTCCATTTGTGTGGGTGATCGGGTGTGGTTGGAGGGCATTGACTGGCCCTCTGGGCGAGCTGCCATCAGCGCCGTGGCCCCGCGCACCAGCCTGGTGAGCCGGCCTGCCGTGGCCAACGTGTCGCTGGTGGTGGTGGTGGTGGCCGTGGCGGAGCCGGCGCTGGATCCAATCCAGCTCACCCGCTTTCTGATCACCGCTGAGACCACCGGCCAGCCCGTGCTGCTGGTGTTCTCCAAGGTGGATCTGCTGCCGGAGGCTGCGGTGCAGCAGTGGTGCAACCGGGCCGCCGCCTGGGGCTATGAGGCCTTGGCGGTGTCCTGCCGCGATGGCCGGGGTCTGGACGCTTTGAAGCAGCGGCTCAGCCAACCCGGGCTGGCTGTGGTCTCCGGCCCGTCAGGCGTGGGCAAGAGCAGTCTGCTCAATGGTCTGCGCCCAGACTTGCAGCTGCAGGTGGCAGCCGTGTCGGGTCGGCTGAGGCGCGGCCGGCACACGACCCGTCATGTGGAGCTGTTCGCCCTGGCTCCCGGAGCCCTGGTGGCCGATACCCCTGGTTTTAACCGACCGGCGCTCCCGGCGGATCCAGCCCAGCTTGCCGCACTGTTTCCCGAAGTGCGCCAGCACCTGGCCCGGGCCGGCTGCCAGTTCCGCGACTGCCTCCACCAGGGGGAGCCAGGCTGTGCGGTGGGCAGTGACTGGGAGCGCTATGCCTGGTACAGCCTCTGTTTGCAGGACCTGCGGGAGCAGCAGGAACGGCTCCCACGCGAGGGTCAACAGCGTGGTGAGCTACAGGGTCTGCGCCAGCGGGGCGACCGTCTCGAACCCCGGCTCGCTCCACAGCTGCGCCAGCTGTCCAGGCGGCGCCGGCGCCAGCAACGACCGCTGCTTGAGGATGGTGGCGATGAAGCAGCAGCGGCGGGCCTCAGCCCCCCAGACCCGGCAGGTTGAGGTTGAGGCCACCGGTGAGCTCCTCCATCAGGCCTTTCATCGTGCCGGTGGATGCTTCGTAGGCCGCCTGCAGAGCCTCCAGCACAGCGGTCTCACAGGCTGCGGCGCCCTCGCCCACCAGCTCGGGGTCGAGGCGGACCCGCAGGGGTTGCTGGTTGCCGGACAACCACACGCTGGCCCGGCCGTCGCCGCTGCGGCCTTCCAGCTCCATGCTGTCCAGCTCCTCCTGCAGCTTCTGGGCGTTTTGCTGCAGTTCCTGGGCCTTCTTGAAGGCTTCGGTGAGCTGACCAAAGTTGGGGAGTCCGAAGCCAGCCATGCATGAGGAAATGGTTGATAGCAGGCTAAGCGCTTGCCGGCAGTCCTCAGAAACCCAACCGCTTCACCTCCGGGTGGAGGGCGATGCCGCGTTGTTCAGCCACTTGGCGCTGAACGGCCCTGATCAGGGCGTCGATGTCGCTGGCGGTGGCATCGCCGGTGTTTACGATGAAGTTGGCGTGCATCGGCGACACCTCGGCACCGCCGATGCGCAGGCCCTTGAGCCCCAGCTCCTCGATCAGGCGTCCGGCCTTCTCCGGTTCGGGGTTGCGAAACACGCTGCCGCAACTCGGTTGCTGGTAGGGCTGGGTGCTGGTGCGGCTGTGCAGATTGGCGCTGGTGCGGGCCGTGATCGCGGCGGGGTCGTGGCCGGGCTCCAACCGGAAGCGCACTGCAAGCACCACCAGGGGTTCCTGTTGCAGGCGGCTGTGGCGATAGGCGAAATTCAGCTCGGCGCCCATCAGCTCGAAAGGCTCCTGGGGGCGGGCTGGATCCACAACCTGCACCGAATGGAGCCATTCCGCCGTGCAGCCCCCCTGGGCACCGGCGTTCATCACGGCAGCCCCACCTGCAGTGCCGGGGATGCCAACAGCCCACTCCAGGCCGGCTAGGCCTGCCCGTGCAGCCTTGCGGGCCAGGGTGGGGATTGGTTCGCCGGGCGCGGCTTCCACCCAGCCCTCACTGGAGTCCAGTTGGCTGCCCTGCAGGCGCCGCAGGCACAGGCTGAGCCCGTCCAGGCCGCCATCAGCGATTAACAGGTTGGAGCCCGCTCCGATGCACTGCAGCCCCAGTGCCTCCCTCTGGGCCCACTCGAGTAGGGCTAGCAGCTCGTCGCCTTCGCCCGGTTCGGCGAACCACTCAGCTGGACCACCCACCTTCCAGGTGGTGAAGTCCCGCAGGGCGATGGCCTGTTTTAGGCAGGCAGTCAGATCACGGGTCATGGCAGTGCGCCTCAGGCCACGAGTTCCCGGTTGCTGCGGGGCAATGCCGTTAGGCGATCCCAGAGTCCGTTCACATCGCCGGCACCCATCGCCAGCACCAGATCCCCCGACTGGCTGTTGCCAGCCACCTGCTCGGCCAGTTCCTGCAGGCTGCCGGTCACCAGCACCTGGAGATCTGGGGCCAGAGTCTGGATCGCCAGGCCTAGGGCCTGGCTGCTGATCCCTTCGATCGGTTCCTCGCCGGCGGTATAGAGCGGCGCAATCAACACGGCATCCGCCTGGCTGAGGGCCTGGGCAAAGCCATCGAGAAACTGGGCAGTGCGGCTGTAGCGGTGAGGCTGGAACACAGCCATGATCCGTCTGGGCAGGCTCGGCAGGGGACTGCGACCGCTCTCCAGCATCAGCCTTGCCATGCCCAGGGTGGCCGCCACCTCGCTGGGATGGTGGGCGTAGTCATCTACCACGAGACGTCCGTGCCAGTCGCCGCGGAAATCAAAGCGGCGACCGGGCGGTTTCAGGTTGGCCACCGCGTCCTGCAGTGCCGCGAAGGGCACTCCCTCCAGCCGGCAGGCCGCCAGGGCTGCGGCTGCGTTGCTGAGGTTATGGCGACCGGGTAGGGGCAGCTCCAGTCGGCCTACCAGAGAGCCAGCCTCGTAGAACTCCACCGTGGTGCCATCGCCGCGCTCCTCGCTGGCGATAGCGGCGAAGTCCACCCCCTCCGGCGATTCCACCGACCACCAGTGGGAGGCTTCGAAGTGCTCCCGCAGGATCGGGCAGTCGCGGTTGGCCAGCAGCCTGGAAGAGCCATCGGCGAAC
This sequence comes from Prochlorococcaceae cyanobacterium, assembly GCA_044347355.1. GTDB lineage: Bacteria > Cyanobacteriota > Cyanobacteriia > PCC-6307 > Cyanobiaceae > NIES-981. Next base: position 3,447 of record JBIKUY010000018.1, read on the forward strand.
CGCTTGAGGGTGGAGATCAGGGCCTCGAGATCGCTGTAGTGGTCGGTGTGGTCGAGTTCCAGATTGGTGATCAGGCCCAGCCGGGGGCGGAATTTCACCAGCGATCCATCGCTCTCATCGGCCTCGGCCACCAGCAGCTCACCGCCGCCTTGGCGCCCATTGCTGCCGAAGGCCGGCACCACGCCACCGATCACGGCGGTTGGGTCCTGGCCGGTGGCCGCCAGCAGGGTGGCGATCAGGGTGCTGGTGGTGGTCTTGCCATGGCTGCCGGCCACGGCGATGGAGGCCTGAGCGTTGATCAGGGCGGCCAGCACATCAGAGCGGTGGCAGATCGGTAGGCCGAGGCGACGCGCCTCCATCAGTTCCGGATTGCTGGCGGGTACGGCTGAGCTGATCACCACCAAGGGGGTGTGGGAGGTGCCGCTGCGGATGGCCGCCACCGTGGCGGCGTTCTGTTCCCGGAACACCCGCACCCCCAACTCGCGGAGCTGGTCCACCACCTTGCCGTCGCGGGGATCGGAGCCACTCACGGTGTGGCCTCGCTGGGCCAGGATTCCGGCCAGTGCCGACATGCCGATGCCCCCCACCCCGATGAAGTGAAGCGGTTGGTGGCGATCGAGCGAGGGGATCAAGGTCGAATCCGGTCCGAGGGAGGGGGCCAGCGCGGAGGTGGCCGGAATGCTGACACTGTGGAAATTAGACCCTATGGCGCGTTTCGCTACACAAACCCGCAACGAACTGCAGAGCCCGTTGCTGCTGGCCTGAGTCCCACTGTCACGCCCGGTTCGCGCCATGGGGCCAGCAGGAGTGCTGGCAGGCGATTTCTGTATGATCGGCGCCCAAATCCTCCCTGCCGACGGGCTCCACCCGTCCTGACGCCATGACGCTGAAGGTTGCCATCAATGGCTTTGGTCGCATTGGCCGAAACTTCATGCGCTGCTGGCTCAGCCGGGGGACCAACACTGGCATCGAGCTGGTGGGGATCAATGGTTCGGGCGACACCAACACCAACGCCCACCTGCTCAAGTACGACTCGATGCTGGGCCCCCTGCGCAACGCGGAGGTGACCACCACCGAAGACACGATCGTCGTGAACGGCAAGACGATCAAGACCTTTTACGACCGCAATCCCGCCAACCTTCCTTGGAAGGAGTGGGGAGTGGATCTGGTGATCGAGTCCACCGGCGTGTTCAACGACGACGTGGGCGCCAGCAAGCACTTCGAGGCCGGAGCCAAGAAGGTGATCCTTACCGCCCCTGGCAAGGGGGCCAAAGTGGGTACCTTCGTGGTGGGTGTGAACGCCGACCAGTACCGCCACGAGGACTGGGACATCCTCAGCAACGCCAGTTGCACCACGAACTGCATGGCGCCGGTCGTCAAGGTGCTTGATCAGGCCTTTGGCATCGTCAAGGGCACGATGACCACCACCCACAGCTACACGGGTGACCAGCGCATCCTCGATGCTGCACACCGCGATCTGCGCCGCGCCCGCGCCGCCGCCGTGAACATCGTGCCCACCAGCACAGGTGCCGCCAAGGCCGTCGCCCTGGTGTACCCGCCCATGAAGGGAAAGCTGAGTGGCATTGCCCTGCGCGTTCCTACTCCGAATGTGTCGGTGGTGGACATGGTGCTGGAGATGGGCCGCGACACCACCAAGGAGGAGGTGAATGCCGTGCTCAAAGCCGCTTCTGAAAACGGCATGAAGGGCATCATCAAGTACTGCGATCTGCCGCTGGTGTCGAGCGATCACGCCGGCACCGATGAGAGCACCATCGTGGATTCCGATCTCACCCTGGTGATGGGCGGCAACATGGTGAAGGTGATCTGCTGGTACGACAACGAGTGGGGCTACAGCCAGCGCGTGGTGGATCTCGCCGAGATCGTGGCCAAGAACTGGAAGTGATCAGCTTTCATCTCTGAAGGCTCCTTGAACCAACTGCCGCTCTTCGGGGCGGTTTTTGTTTGGGGCCTCGTTGAAATGCTGGTACCCGCCTGTGCCGGCACCAATGGGCCGTTTGTCATGGATCCAGCTGAGGGGCTCCTCCGTTGCGGTATCTGCCTTCTCCAGCCTGCCGATCAGGCTGCTGCCCGGTAGCTCCGCCACCAGTGCCGAGGCCCAGCGGGCCTCAAGGGCCAGTACCAGCTCGAAGTCCTCGCCGCCGTTAAGGCACCAGTGTTCCGCTTGCGGCAGGTGGGCCATGGCCGGGTCCAGGGGCAGTCGCCGCTGGTTCAGCACGGCTCTGCAGCCGCTGGCGCGCGCGATGGCTGTGGCGGCAGCCACCAGCCCGTCACTGCTGTCGGTGCCTGCCACCCGCCAACTGGTCCCGACCGGTCGGCTGTCCTGCAGCTGCCGCACGGCATCGAAGCGAGGGCAGGGCCGCTGGTGGCGGGCGATGGCGCGCTCGATCAGCGTGTCCGCCAGCAGCGACGGATCCACGTCACTACGGGCCTGCAGCAGGGCGAGACCCAGGGCGCTGAGCCCATGGGCACCGCTGCTCACCAGCAGATCGCCGGGACGGCCGTCCTGACGCCGGATCGGTAACGCTTCGCCGCCCCTCCCGCTGGGCAGGCTGCCCAGGGCGGTGACCGCCAGAACGCGCTGCAGGCCCGAGCTGCAGTCGCCCCCAAGCAGCACACCGCCATGGCGCCTCAGACAGGCCTGCAGCCCGCAGTAGACCCCCTCCACCCAGGACCAGCGGGTTAGTCCAGGCGTCACCAATCCCACGGTGATCCCCTGGGCTTCGCAGCAGCCCATGGCTGCCAGGTCGGAGAGGTTCGCGGCTGCCGCCCGCCAACCCACGTCGAAAGCGGTGGTGGTGGCATCGCTGAAGTGAATCCCGTCCACCAGCACATCGGTGTTAATCACCAGCGTGCCCGTGGCGGTCAGCAGGGCGGCATCATCGAGGAACTGACCCGGCTCGGCAAAGGCCCCCAGACGCTCGATCAACGACCATTCCCCCAGGTCCGCCAGAGTGGGATCTTCAGGGGCTGTCGCCATCAGCCATGGGCGCGCAGGTTCTCAGCCCCCTCTTCCACCGTGGCCTTGCGGATGGCGTCATCGACTCCCAGCTCCTCGAGCACCTCGAAGCCATCAACCACATAGCCGAAGGCGGCGTAGCGGCCATCCACAAGGTTCAGCCCCGCTGGTGTGAGTTCTGGCTCATAGAGAAAAAAGAAGAACTGCGACGACCCGTCATCGAGTCCTTCGTCGGAATGGGCCCAACCGAGTGTGCCGAAGGTGGCGAAGGGCAGGATCGCCTCAGCCTTGTACCGGCCCAGATCCTCGAAGGTCTGGTTGTACACCGGGGCCGGGTCGCCAGGGATGCGGATCTCCAGTGGCACAGTGCGTTCCTGGCCGGTCTTGGCATCCACGTAGCCCTGGCCGGGGCCCTTGGGATCGCCGGTCTGCAGCACGTAGAAATCTTCGGCCCTGGTGAAGGGCAGGCCGTCGTAGAAACCCCTCTGAACCAGATCCACAAAGGCTCCGGCGGTGAGCGGCGCGTTGAAGCCATCCACCACCGCGGTGAGATCTCCCTTGGTGGTGCTGATCTTCACGGTGGCCCGGCCGAGCAACCGAGGCAGGGCGTCGTATTCGCTGGGGATGGCGTAGGGAAAATCTCCCACCAGCAGAGCTTCCGCTTCGCCGATGCTGCTCAGGGCCTGGCGCCGGGCATCGAGGAAGGGATCCCGTTGGCGGCTGTCGGCCGCGGCTGCCAGCTCCTGCAGGTGCTCCTGCAGCTGGTCGAGCAGGGAGCCAGCCCGTTGCTGGTCGGCCGCGGAAAATTGGCTGAGCATCTCGCCCCGACGGCTAGCCAGCAGCGACTGGCTCCGCCGCACACTGTTGGCCAGCGACGACCAGCGCTTGGCGCGTAGATCGTCGCTGGTGGACTCCAGCCGGTGCTGGATGTCCTGCAGCTGCGGCGCCTCCACCGGCAGGGCATTGCGCAGGATCGCGGCAGGATCCTTCACCGCGTTGCCCTGGGGCAGGGCGGCCAGAGCCGGCATGGCCATCACCAGGCTGAGCAGGGCGCAGAGCGCGGCCAGGGCGGCTGTTACCGGCCAGCTCCCGGGACGGACTGTTGCAGCGCGGAAGGCCCGTTGTGCCATGCCCAAGACACCTTTCTGGCCGGACTTTGGCACAGCTGCCACGCTCCTGCTTGCCCTTGGCGTGCGCTAGCCAGGTTGGGGGGATCGGTAGCCAGCTCTACAATCCCCCGGATCCGACACGCCGGAATGATCTCCAGCAACGACTTTCGTACCGGTACCTCGATCGAGCTGGATGGCCAGGTCTGGCGCGTCGTTGAATTCCTTCATGTGAAGCCGGGCAAAGGCTCCGCCTTCGTGCGCACCAAGCTCAAGGCCGTGCAGAGCGGCAACGTGGTGGAGAAAACTTTAAGCGCCGGCGAGATGGTGCCCCAGGCCGTGCTGGAGAAGAGCACCCTGCAGCACACCTACATGGAGGGCGACGACTACGTGTTCATGGACATGGCCACGTATGAGGAAACCCGCCTCACCGCCAAGCAGATTGGCGACAGCCGCAAGTACCTCAAAGAGGGTATGGAGGTGAACGTGGTGGCCTGGAACGGCAAGCCCCTGGAGGTGGAACTGCCCAACTCGGTCGTGCTGGAGATCACCCAGACCGATCCCGGTGTGAAGGGCGACACCGCCACCGGTGGCACGAAGCCCGCGATCGTGGAGACCGGCGCCCAGGTGATGGTGCCTCTCTTCCTTTCCATCGGCGAGAAGATCAAGATCGACACTCGAACCGACAGCTATTTGGGTCGGGAGAACTGATCGCCATGCAGCTTGACCACGACCGTCTTCAGCAGCTCCTGAACCTGCTAGGCGAGAGCGACATCCAGGAGTTCAAGCTCGAGGGGGATGACTTCCGCCTTGAAGTGCGCCGCAATCTGCCAGCTGCCCAGCCGTCCCCCGCGATCGGCGCATCGCTGCCGGTGGCGGTTCCTCCGCCGTTTGCCCCAGCTGTCGCTCCCGCAGTGCTGGCCGAGGTGCCTTCAGCCCCGCCTCCGGTCGCTGCGGCCAGTAGGAGTGACCTGCTGGAAATCACCGCACCGATGGTAGCCACGTTCTATCGCTGTCCAGCCCCGGGCGAGGCGGCCTTCGTGGAGCCTGGCAGCCGTATCAGCGTGGGGCAGACCGTGTGCATCCTTGAGGCGATGAAGCTGATGAATGAGCTTGAGGCCGAGGTGAGCGGCGAGGTGGTGGAAATTCTGGTTGAGAACGGCACGCCTGTGGAGTTCGGCCAGGTGCTGATGCGGGTACGGCCCTTCTGACCGAATCGCAGGGCGCCGATCGAGTGGCCGCCCTCAGCCCAGATCCCAGGCTGTCTCGATGGCAGCTGCCATGCTCTCCGCCCTGGCCACCCCCTGGCCAGCGATGCCGAAACCGGTTCCGTGGTCTGGTGAGGTGCGCAGAAAGGGCAACCCCAGGGTGGTGTTCACGGCCGCGTCGAAGGCCAGCAGCTTCACTGGGATCAGCCCCTGGTCGTGATAGAGGGCCAGGTAGCCGTCCGCACCATCTGGCCCGCCATGCCAGGCCGCACCGGCATCGAGCCAGCAGGTATCTGCAGGCCTGGGACCCTCCAGCGCCACCTCCGGGTGGTTGCGTCCCCAGGCCTTGAGGGCTGGCTCCAGCCACTCCATTTCCTCACGGCCCAGGCTGCCGGCCTCACCGGCATGGGGGTTGAGGGCGGCCACCACCAGCCTCGGTGTGGTGTTGAAGCGTCTGCAAAAGGCCAGCAAGAGTTCCAGCTTGCGCTGCACCAGCTCTGGGGTTAGCTGCCGTGGCACCTCTGCTAGCGGGATGTGGGTGGTAGCTAGCAGCGTGTTGAGCCGCCAGTGGCCGCCGGGGGAGCGGGCGGTGAACAGCATCGTCGCCTCGGGTACCCCCGCCAGTTCGGCCAGTCGCTCGGTCTGGCCGGGGTAGCCATGGCCCGCGCGGTGCCAGCTGGCTTTGGCGATCGGCGCGGTAACCAGGGCGCGGCAGTTGCCGCGTTGAACGAGCTCGGCAGCGGCGCTGAGCCAGCGAAAGCTGGCTGCTCCGGCCTCCGCGGTGCTCAAGCCGGGTTGTACCGCGTCCTCCAGGGGAAGGTCCAGAACCTCCAGATCAGCCGGGTCCCGCAGGGTCGAGATGGTGTGGGGGCGCAGCTGGAAGTAGCACTCTTCCAGCCAGCGGCGACAGCCCACCAGCACGGGCTGCAGATCGGCGGGCCAGGGCCTGGCCAGGGCTTTGAGCACCACTTCGGCCCCGATTCCGGCCGGATCCCCCAGGCTGATGGCCAGCCGTGGGTTGATCGTGTTGGATGGGCCCTGGCTGCCTGTGGTGAGTCCCATGCTGCGCTGGTTGGTGCTGGTGGGGATGGTGCTGGGTCTGGCGACGGGCCTGCGCCATGGCTGGATTGAGGTGCGCTGGGGAAAATTTCTCCAGGATCTCGGCGTTCCCTTCGTGGCCGATCCTGGCTCGCCCGAGTGCCCGCCGGTTCAGCCCGACTCCGCGGTCCCCTCTTCTTCGGCTAGGGAGGCCCGGAATCCTTCCCGGTAGCTGGGGTAGAGCAGGCGGTAGCCCAGCTGCCTGCAGAGCAGGCGGTTGCTGGCCCGCCGGTTTTCGATCCAGAAACTGCGGGCCATCGGGCTGAGCCCGGCCTCAATGTCCTGATGGCGCTCCACATCCGGCAGGCGAAGGTTGAGCAGATGGGCGGCAAAGCCCAGCGTTTCGCTCGATGGGCAGGGATAGTCATCGCAGACATTGACCACCGCCGGCCGCTGGTGCCGGGGTAGGGCAATGCAGTGCAGCAGGCTGCCCACGATGTCGTCGACATGCACCCGGGAGAACACCTGGCCGGGCTTGTGCACCAGCCGGCTCGTGCCCCGGCGCAGGCTCTCGAACGGGCAGCGGGTGGGGCCGTAGATCGCTGGCAGACGAAACACCTGCACGGGCAGTCCCGAGGACTGCCAGGCCTGCTCGGCCGCCAGGCGGTGCTGGCTGCGCCCGGGGCGAGGGTTGGGTGGTGAGCTCTCATCCACCCAGCCGCCGCCACTGCAGCCGTATACCCCGGTGGTGGAGAGGTAGCCCAGCCATTGCAGTGGCTGGCGGCTCAGCATGGTCGCCAGCAAAGGCAGCAATGGGTCACCGTTCGGGCCATCGGGGCTTGCGGTGACCAGTACCTGGCTGATTCCCTCCAGCTGGCCAGCTTCACCGGCATCGCTGGCGGCGCTGTCGAGCTGTAACCAGCGCAGTCCCGGCTCAGCCGGGCGCGGCTGGCGGCTGGTGAGCAGCACCTCAAAGCCTCGCCGGGCGGCCGCCCGGCCGAAGCGCAGGCCTGTGTAGCCGCCACCCAGCACCAGCAGGCGACCCGCCCGGTTGACAGCGGGGCTTTCCATGAGTACACCTGTATCACTCACGGTTGCTTGTTATGGCTGCGTTGATGCTCGCAGGTGGCTTCAAGGTCGCACGTCCCGCGCTGCGCGATTGCCCTCTCGGCCCGGGCACCCGCTTGGTCTTGCCACGGAGGTACCCCGTTCGCCGCCTGCGGGGCCGGACCCTGGTTCCTGCCCTGTCGGTCGGAATGCTGCTGGCGGCAGCATTGTTGATGGCCCCTGAAGCGCCCCAGGATCAGGCTGCCATCTGCCAGCGCCACAACGGCGTGGCTGCCTGCCGGGTGTGGTGAGCGCCGCCTTCAGCCACCAGGGGGTCGGCTGGTTGGCTGGCCGGATTCACGAGTTCCAGCAGTTTGAGGGCCAGGCGCAGATCCCCTTCCGTCCAGGCCCGAATGGCCATGGCGCGACGCGGGTCGTAGAAGCTCTGCTGGCGATACCAGAAAAAGGCGTCGCCGTCGCTCTTGTGCCCATTGCAGGCCAGGCAGGCCGGCACACAGTTTTCTGTCACGCTTGGCCCGCCCTGGCATTTGGGCCGCACGTGGTCGATGGATTCTGAGCGTTGGCCGCAGTAGATGCAGCAGTGATTGGTGAGCTGGTGCAGTGACTGGCGCCAGCGGCGCAATCGGAACTTGGGACAGAGATCTTCGAGGAAAACCCCATCGGAGGTTCGTCCATCCCTGCCCTGCATGCGCCCTGCTCGGCTGATGGCAGTGTGGCGGCATCTCCGCTGGTGACAATGTGTCGGCGGCTGCTGTTTCGCCGATGCGCTGCTTGTTGCGGCTGGGCCCCACCGGCCGCATCGAGGTGATCAGTCCCTATGACGCCGTCACCCAGGCCCAGTTGCGCAGTGTGCGCCCGCGGGGCCAGTGGAACGCCCCGGCCCGCAACTGGGACTTTCCCCTGGAGGCGGCGCCGACACTGCTGCGGCTGCTGGCCGGCCGATTTCCACTGGATCCTGCCTTGGAGCAATGGCTGGCCTGGATGCAGCAGCCGCTGCCACCCTTGCCACCTCACCGCCAGCTCGTGCGCGCAGCACAGTTGGAGGGGCCCCTTGAGGATGGCCGCTGTCTGTTTGCCCACCAGCGGGCTGCGGCCCGCTGGCTGCTGGCCCGCCGTGGTGCGGTGCTGGCGGATGAGATGGGCCTGGGGAAGACCCTGTCCGCTCTGGTGGCAGCACGCGCGATGGTGCGACTGGCGGACTGTCGCATCGTGGTGGTGGCACCCGCCGGCCTGCACGATCACTGGCGTGCCGAAGCCCTGGCTCTGGGGCTAAGGCTGGAACTGCACAGCTGGGCCCGGCTGCCTGACGAGCTCCCCCTCGCCGGCACGGTGTTGATTGCCGATGAAGCCCACTTTGCCCAGAACCTGCGC
>JBIKUY010000163.1:0-5182 GCA_044347355.1 Prochlorococcaceae cyanobacterium
TGGGGCCAAAACCTCTGAGCGTGTCGTTGCCAGTGCCAAAATCCAAGGTGCCTCCACCTCTGATTCCGTCGATCATGTCGACAATGTCGCTGCCTGCGCCAGTGGTGATTAGGCCTTTGTTGTAGATGGAGCCATTGCCATAATAGTTTTCGGGTGGAGAGATGATACGATCATTGCCATCACCAAGGTGAATAACTCCTTCGTTCGAGATTGAGGGTACCAGTATTGTGTCGCTGCCTGCTCCCATGTCAATCAAGCCAAGATTGTAGATTGGCAAGGGGCAGGAGGCATTGGTTTCGATGATGTCGTTTCCTTCGCCAGTTGTTATCGATCCGCTAGTGGTATTGAAGATTCCCTGGTCCTCAGACCAGCCAAAAATTCGGTCATTGCCGCAAGCAGTGCGAATCATTCTGCTATTATAGATAGCGGTGCCTTCACCAGTTCCACCTCGGATCTCATCATTGCCAGGTCCGCTATAGATTGTGCCTGTATTAGTGATACCATTATATCTGTAAACACCTGATCCACGGATGTAGTCGTCTCCTGAGCCGCTGTTGATGATTCCGCTGTTTGTTAGGCCGTCTGATTCGTAAATGGCAATCCCAAGCACGTTGTCGCTTGATGCTCCAGTGTGAATGGTTCCGCTGTTGGAAATGCCGCCATGTCCTTCCAGGGTGTCAATGCCGGCGCCTGTTTCGATCAAGCCGCCGTTACCAATTCCGCCACTCGGGTATGGAGCGTCTGTTGAATAATTCCCAATGATCGTGTCGTTGCCAGACAGTGTGTCCACGCTGCTGCCAACGTTGAGGTTCCATCCTTCAAATGACTCTGCTCTGTCGGAGCGAGGGGTGAAAATGAAGTCGCTGAGGTTTCTCATGATTTATCGCTCGCTATTGATTTTCGTATTATGAATGCATTTTTAATTCTCCACTTGCCAGATTTAGGTTCCGTAATGTGAGCTGCTTCGCTGGCTATTGCCAGGTCGTGGAGGAAGGCATCCCCGCAGATGCGTCATTGCAGATGTGTCGTTGCAGCAGATCTGGGCATGCCCTTGATAGCGAGGGCAGGGCAGATGTTGATTCGGGCTCGCGGCTGACGCCGCGGCTGCTGCAGGTGGCGCAGCCTGGCCTTAACCCCGCCATAAGACCCATCAACTCTGCTTGATGGAAGATTGGCTTCAGTTGCTTCCCCTGGGCATGAACGTGGGCATCAATGGCTTCGGCCGCATCGGCCGGCTGGTGTTCCGCGCCCTCTGGGGCCGGCCCGGCATCGAGCTAGTGCACGTCAACGACAGGGCCGGCGATGCCGCCACGGCGGCCCACCTGCTCGCATTCGATTCGGTGCACGGCCGCTGGCCTCACGCGGTGGCCTCCAGCGACGACGGAATCCAGGTGGACTCCCAGGCGATCGGCTACAGCCAGGCCAGCGATCCGGCCGCCGTGCCCTGGGGCCAGGCCGGCGTGGAGCTGGTGCTCGAGTGCAGCGGCAAGATCAAAACCCCTGAAACGCTGGAGCCCTACATCGCCGAGCTGGGGGTGGAGCGGGTGATCGTGGCCTGCCCGGTGAAGGGCACCGTGGCCGGCGAGGAGGTGCTCAACATCGTGTTCGGCATCAACCACAGCCTCTACGACCCGGCCCGCCACCGGGTGATCACCGCCGCCTCCTGCACCACCAACTGCCTGGCGCCGGTGGTGAAGGTGGTGCACGAGACCTTCGGCATCCGCCACGGCTCGATCACCACCCTGCACGATGTGACCAACACCCAGGTGGTGATCGACAGCTTCAAGAGCGACCTGCGCCGCTCCCGGAGCTGCCTGCAGAGCCTGATCCCCACCACCACCGGTTCTGCTAAGGCGATCGGCATGATCTTTCCCGAGCTGCTGGGCAAGCTCAATGGCCACGCCGTGCGCGTGCCCCTGCTCAATGCCTCGCTCACCGATGCGGTGTTCGAGCTGGAGCGCCCGGTGAGCGTTGAGGAGGTGAACGCCGCCTTTGAGGCTGCAGCGAAAGGCGAGCTCAAGGGAATCCTTGGCTATGAAACCCGCCCGCTGGTGTCGGTCGACTATGTGAACGACAGCCGGAGTTCGATCGTGGATGCCCTCTCCACGATGGTGGTGAACGGCACCCAGCTCAAGGTGTACGCCTGGTACGACAACGAGTGGGGCTACAGCTGCCGCATGGCCGATCTGGCCTGCCATGTGGCCGCTCTGGAGGGCAAGTGATGGGCGCACGCACAGCCCGGCAGCCCCTCAGTGCGCTGCAGCAATACGCGATCGTGACCGCCAACTACTGGGCTTTCACCCTCACTGACGGGGCCCTGCGCATGCTCGTGGTGTTCCACTTCCGCATGCTCGGCTACAGCACCCTGGAGATCGCCTTCCTGTTTCTGTTCTACGAGTTCTTCGGCATCGTCACCAACCTCTACGGCGGTTGGCTGGGGGCCCGCTTTGGTCTGCGCCTCACCCTCTGGTGCGGCACCTTGATGCAGGTGGCGGCCCTGCTGATGCTGATCCCGGTGGCCGACAGCTGGCCCAAGTGGTGGAGCGTGGCCTACGTGATGGTGGCCCAGGCGATCAGCGGCATCGCCAAGGATCTCAACAAGATGAGCGCCAAGAGTGCCATCAAAACTGTGGTGCCGGAAACCCCCGAGGATCACACCCAGGGCGAACGTCAGCTGTTCAAGTGGGTGGCGATTCTCACCGGCTCGAAGAACGCGCTCAAGGGCGTGGGCTTCTTCCTCGGCGGCCTGCTGCTTGCCACGATCGGCTTCAACGCCGCCGTGGGCGCGATGGCGGCCGGGCTGTTTCTGGCCTTTCTGCTCACCCTGGTGCTCCCGGGTGACATCGGCCGCATGAAGCAGAAGCCTGGTTTCACCGCGTTGTTCTCCAAGAGCGAAGGCATCAACGTGCTCTCCCTGGCCCGCTTCTTCCTCTTCGGCGCCCGTGATGTGTGGTTTGTGGTGGCCTTGCCGGTGTTTCTGCAGGCGGCCCTGGGCTGGCGCTACTGGGAGGTGGGCGGCTTCATGGGCCTGTGGGTGATCGGCTACGGGATCGTGCAGGGAACCGCACCGAGCCTGCGGCGCGCCTGGGGCCAGACCCGCCCGCCGGGCCCCACTGCCGTGCAGTTCTGGGCTGCCCTGCTCACGGCGATCCCTGCCCTGATGGCGATCACCCTCTGGCGCGAGGTGGGCAATCCGGGCCTCACCGTGGTGGTGGGTCTGGCGGTGTTCGGGGTGGTGTTTGCCATGAATTCCTCGATCCACAGCTACATGATCCTGGCCTATACCGAGGCTGAAGATGTGAGCTTGAACGTTGGCTTCTATTACATGGCCAACGCCGCCGGGCGGCTGGTGGGCACCCTGCTCTCCGGCGCTCTCTTCCTGCTGGGGGGAATCCAGGCCTGTTTGTGGGCCTCGGCCGTGCTGGTGGGGCTGGCTGCCCTGGTGAGCCTGCGGCTGCCCACCCCACCGCGGCAATTGGCCGCTGCCGTGTCTTAGCGGAACTCCGGCTTGCGGGTGTCGTCGAAGCTGCGGCGCAGGGCCTCGCCGATGCTGAGGCCCACCGGCAGGTCGCCGCCGAAGGAGGTGCCGAGGATGTGGCGGTAGAGCTTCGATTCCACCAGCCGGTAGGTGTCGGCCGGCAGGGGGATGTAGCCCGCCTGGTCCACCAACTGCAGGCCGTTGCCCACCGCAAACCCCACAAATCCGCGGATCTCATCGTTGGCCCTCATCTCCTTGTCGTTCACATAGATGAACAGGGGCCGGGAGAGGGGTTTGTAGCTGCCGTTCTGGGCGTTCTCCACCGACGGCAGCACGGCCACGGCCCCATCGCCGTTGGCGATCGCCAGGGCCTTGAGCCGCTCGGCGTTGGCCTGGTAGTAGGCGAAGCCGAAGTAGGCCATGGCATTGGGGTCATTCGCCGCGCAGGTCACGAGCACGTTGTCGTCTTCACTGCTCTCCACGTCGGTGCGGGCGTTGGCCTTGTTGCCATTGATCGCCTCGTTGAAGTAGTCGAAGGTGCCGGAATCAGTACCAGGGGCACAGAGGCGCAGGGGCCGGTCGGGCCAGGCGGGGTTGATCTGTTTCCAGTTCTTCACCTTGCCCTGGGCCTCCTTGTTCCAGGTGCGGGCCAGTTCGCCGGTACTGATCTCCGAGGCCCAGTCGTTGCCGCTGTTCACGACCACGGTGAGGGCATCGAAGGCCAGGGGCAGCTCGATGAAGGTGATGCCGTTTTCAGCGCAGGCTTTCAGTTCCTTGCTGCTGATCGGCCGCGAGGCGTTGGCGATCGGGATCTCGCCGGCACAGAACTGGCGCAGGCCGCCGCTGGTTCCCACCTCGCTGAGCTGCAGCTCCACTCCACGGCCCCGCTCAGTTTTACGGTATGCCTCCACCGCCCGCTCGATGATCGGGAACACGGTGCTGGAGCCACTGATGCTGATCGGGGCGGCACTCTGGGGTGCATTGGATCCGCAGGCCGCCAGGAGGGCGGCCAGGGCTGGGAGGAGGGGAGCCAGAGCAGCGAAACGCTTGGCAGCCATGGGGCTGGCGGCAACGGGGTAGAACCGTCTCAGACTGGTCAATCAACTGGATTTGTTGGTTAAGGCTTGGTGTGGACCCGTTCGGCTGCAACAGTTGGGGCCTGACTCGGGCAAACGATGTTCAGCTTTGGCCTGGCCGAGTTGCTGATCCTGGGCCTGTTGGCTGATGGGCTGTTCCGCCGCCTGGGGGTGCCGGGGCTGATCGGCATGCTGGCCGTTGGCCTGGCCCTGGGCCAGTCGGGGCTGGACTGGATCGATCCCAGGCTGCTGGCCCTCAGCGGTGATCTGCGCCAGATGGCCCTGGTGGTGATCCTGCTGCGGGTGGGCTTCGGCCTCAACCTCGGCAGGCTCCGGCAGGTGGGGTGGCGGGTGCTGCTGCTGGCCTGGATTCCAGCCGCGGTGGAGGGGCTCACGATCAGCCTGGTGGCCCAGCCCCTGCTGGGCTTGAGCTGGCTGGAGGCCGGGTTGCTTGGTTCGGTGATCGCCGCGGTGTCGCCGGCGGTGGTGGTGCCGCTGATGTTGCGCCTGATCGAACAGGGCCGCGGCACCGCCAAGGCCATCCCCCAGATGGTGATGGCAGCCGCCTCCCTCGATGACATCGCCGTGATCGTGGTGAATGGCGTGTTGCTCGGGTTGCTGGTGGCCC
>JBIKUY010000164.1:0-5160 GCA_044347355.1 Prochlorococcaceae cyanobacterium
CAGTTTGTCCATTGCGTGTTCCTGATCAAACACCGCCGCGTAGCTCTCGATGGCAAACGGTGCGTTGAAAATGCCAGCGCAGCCGCAGGCCGATTGCTTGGCCTCGCGGCCATGGGGAGCGGAATCGGTGCCGAGGAAGAACTTCGGGTTGCCGGAGGTAGCCGCCGACCGCAGCGCGATGCGGTGCAGTTCGCGCTTGGCCACCGGCAGGCAGTAGAAGTCGGGGCGCAGGCCGCCGGCGAACATCGCGTTGCGGTTGATGTGAAGGTGGTGGGGTGTGATTGTGGCCGCCAGGGTGACCGGGCCGCTGCGCACGAAGTCGACGGCGTCACTGGTGGTGATGTGCTCGAGCACCACCTTCAGACCCGGGTGGCGCGCCAGCAGTGGCTCCAGCACCCGCTCGATGAACACCGCCTCGCGATCAAAAATGTCGATTTCGGCGTCGGTGACTTCACCGTGGATCAGCAGCGGCATGCCGATCCGCTCCATCACGTCAAGCACCGGCTCGATCCGCGCGATCGCCGTCACGCCGGAATCGGAATTGGTGGTGGCGCCGGCCGGGTAGAGCTTGGTGGCGGTCCACACCCCCTCCGCAAAGCCCCGCTCGATCTCAGCTGGATCGATGCTGTCGGTGAGATAGGCCGTCATCAGCGGCGTGAAGGCGCAGCCATCGGGCAGGGCCGCGCGGATGCGTTCGCGATAGGCGCTGGCGGCCGCCACGGTGGTAATCGGCGGACGCAGATTCGGCATCACGATCGCCCGGGCGAACTGGGCGGCCGTGGCCGAAGCCACCGCCTGCAGCATGGCGCCATCGCGCAGGTGCACATGCCAGTCGTCCGGCTGACGCAGGCTGAAGCGCTCACTCATTGGGCTCGTTCGCCGTGGCTCCCCCTCCACTGTCGCAGCCGCCGTCTCCGTCCGCCGGACCCAGGGACTGGGCCTCCTCAGAGCGAAGGATGGCCTCACTGCAACCCACCCAACCCTGTGCAGGTGACCAGCCGCTCTCGAATAACCCTGGATCAACCCGGAAGTGCCTCCGGCAGGTGAGAATGGACGGGAATGGCCGTGGAGCAGGCTCGGCTGCCATTCCCATCCATCGCCACCCCGCGCATGTCTTCAGCCGCCAAGCTCACCATCGGCGAACTGGAGGCTGGCTACCCCAGCTATTGCAAGGCACTCCGGCTGCTCATCCGCAACGGTCGCAGCTTCGAGGCCATCCAGCGAACCGTGTGCTGGGATCGGCTAAGCCTGCTGCAGAAATGTCTGCCCAGCCGTTACAAGTCGCCCGATTACCTCTATGCCTTGCTGAAGCGCGAAGTGGAACAGCCTGCCGTCTGACGCTGTCTTAGCTCAACAGCACCAGCCGGTGCACGTTTCGCTGCAAAATGCTGACTGTGGGCCCAGGTGTGCCTAGATCATGGACAGGGCGTTGGCGGCCGAGGCGGTGCCTGGGTGTTGCCGCCAGTTCGCCTTCTCCTCCACCGCTGGTCTGCAGACACCATGGCCCATCACCAGATCCTGATCGTTGGCGGCGGTGCCGGCGGTATCACCGTTGCCGCCCAGCTCAAGCGGGCCCGCAACGGGCTGGATGTGGCAATTCTGGAGCCCGCCAGCGAGCACTACTACCAGCCCGGGTGGACCCTGGTGGGCGGCGGAGTGTTCAGCCTGGAAGAAACCGGCCGCGCCGAGCGCGACTTGATCCCTTCGGGGGTGCACTGGATTCAGGCCGGCGCCGCCGGCTTTGACCCAGAACACAACAGCGTCACCACCACGGCCGGCGACACCCTCAGCTACGACGTGCTGATCGTGGCCACCGGCCTCAAGCTCTGCTGGGACAAGATCGAGGGCCTCGGCGACGCCCTCGGCACAGGCGGGGTGTGCAGCAATTACAGCAAAGAGTTCGCCCCCTACACCTGGGAGGCGATCCAGGCGTTCAAGGGCGGCAACGCCGTGTTCACCTGCGCGCCGATGCCGATCAAGTGCCCGGGCGCGCCCCAGAAGATCGCCTACCTGGCCGACGACATCTTCAAGAAGAAGCGCCTGAACGCCAAGGTGATCTACGCCACCGCCACCCCCGGCATTTTCGGGATCCCCACCTATGCGGCACCGCTGCGGGAGGTGGTGAAGCGCAAGGGCATCGACGCCCGCTACAACCACGTGCTCACCGCCGTGCGCGCTGACAGAAAAGAAGCGGTGTTCAAGGTGACCGAAGGGGAGAGCAGTCGAGAAGAGGTGATTCCCTACGACCTGCTCCACGTGACGCCGCCGATGACGGCACCTGATGTGGTGGCCGCCAGCCCCCTGGCCAACGGCGCCGGCTTTGTGGAGGTGGATCAGTTCAATCTCCAGCACGTGCGCTATCCAAACGTGTTTTCCCTGGGCGATGTGAGTGGCATGCCCAATTCCAAAACCGCGGCCGCCGTTCGCGGCCAGGCACCGGTGGTGGTGGCCAACCTGCTGGCCCACCTCGATGGCCTGCCCCTGGAGGCCGCCTACGACGGCTACAGCTGCTGCCCGCTGATCACCGGCTACGGCAAGGCGATCATGGCCGAGTTCAACTACAAGGCCGAGCCGACTCCGTCGTTCCCGCTCGATCCCACCAAGGAGCGCTGGAGCATGTGGTTCGTGAAGCGCAAGATCCTGCCGGCCCTTTACTGGAACCGAATGCTCGCCGGCGCCCAGCACGAACGGCGCTTCATCCCCGGCATGAAAGCTGGAGGCTGAAGCGCACCATCATCCAGCGACGGCTCAGGCTTGGCCGAGCGCCAGGCAATCGCGATGGAGGAGTTCGAACACCTCCAGCACCTGATCGCGGCGGTGCTGATCCAGGCCCAGTGCCTCGGCCAGGCCGAGCAGAAACTGTCGCTCCGCCGGTTCCACGGCGCGGTCGCAGTGCACCAGCTGGCAGGCAAGGGCATAGGCCGTGTCCCTCTGCGCCGGTTCGAGCAGGGGTGCCGCCGCCGCCACCAGCCCCTGCCAGGAATCGGCTCGGAACCGGCCCAGCAAACCGGAGAACATCACCCCGAAGGAATAGGGCTCCATCGTCCGGTACGGAGCCCTGGTCAACAACTGTTCGCGGATCAACTTGGCTTCTTCTGCGGCGAAGCGCTGGTCACAGCACACTGCCGCCAGGGGGATGGCGGCAAAGGCCTCGGCGACGGTCATGGCGGGGGTGGTGGTGGTCATCGCGAAGGAAGGGTCTGGGCCAACCCTGGCCATGCCGGGTTAACGCCGCACTAACGGGCCGACACGAGCAGACGGATGGCCTGCAGCCTGCCCTCCAGGGAGGCCATCAACTCCAGGGCGAACATCGGCAGGGCCTCGAGTGCAAACAGGAACGTCTCCCGGTCGATCACCAGCAGGCGGCTGGGCTCGATCACCGTCGCCGTGCCGTGGCGGGTATGGCTGCGCTGCACAAGAGCCCCTTCGCCGAAACACTGGCCGGAGCAAAGCAGCTCGCTGTGGCTGCCATCGCCCCAAGCCAGACGCACCTGGCCCTCGAGTACCCCAAAGAAACAATCCCCCGGTTCACCGGCCACAAACACCACATCGCCGGCATTGAGCTCGCGCACGCTGCCATGGTCGGCCAGGGACTGCAAGCTTCGCAGGATCAGCGCATCGGCGGTTGGAGCAACCATGGGGGCTGGGTGTGGGAGAGAAACTCGGTCCGGTCCCAGGGTGGGAGAGAAGCGGCCGGCTCTGGTTAAGACCAGATCAAGCCCCTGCAGCCAGGCACTGGCGCACCATCAGGCCCTCTTCATCGGCCGGCACCCGCAACCAGCGCAGCGGCGCCAGCCACACCAGCTCCCGCTCCAGCTCAGCAGCCAGGGCCTGATCGTGCTCGCCGATGCCGCCGGTGAGGGCGATGGCATCGACCCCGCCGAGGCTGGCGGCCATGGCACCGATTCCCTGCACCAGCCGGTGACGGAACACGGCGATCGCCAGCTGGGCTCCGGCGTGACCATCAGCGGCAGCCTGGCGGAGCTCGCGCATATCGCCACTCAGGCCGGAGAGCCCCAGCAGCCCGCTTTGGCGGTTCAACGCCTGATCGAGATCCGCAGCGCTGTGGCCACTCCGCAGCAGGTGCAACAGCAGCCCCGGGTCGACGCTGCCGCTGCGGCTGGCCATCACCAAGCCCTCCAGCGGCGTGAACCCCATCGTGGTGTCCACACTGCGCGCTGTTCCATCGGCTGCGATCGCCACCGCACAGAGAGAACAACCGGCCCCAAGATGGCAGCTGATCAGGCGGCGCACCTCAGGCTCCGTGACGGCCACCGTGTCGGCCACGTGCTGGTGATTGAGTCCGTGAAAGCCGTAGCGGCGCAGGCCCTGCTGCCGCCAGGCCGCCGGGATGGCGTAGGTGTAGGCGGGTTCCGCGAGCGTGGCGTGGAAGCCCGTGTCGAAGCAGGCCCACTGCGCCAGGCCCCTGGTCTCGCCCTGATCTTCGAGCCAACGGATCACCTCCAGGGCAGGGCCGTTATGCAGGGGAGCCAGGGGCACCAGTTCGGCCAGGGAGCGAAGCACCTCGGCGTCGAGGGCGGCGGGCGCGGTGAAGCGCGATCCACCATGCACCAGCCGATGGATCACCAGTTCGGGGGATGGGTTGGCACGAGCCAGCAGGGGTTGCAACCACCGCCTCAGCAGATCCTGCAGGTCGATCACAGCGGCACCCGCCCGGGATGCTGTCACCCCCCAGCCTCGCTGCTCCTGCCAGAGGCGCCGGCCCTGGCGATCACAAAGCGCCAGCTTGATGCTGGAACTGCCCGCATTCACCACCAACACGGCGCGGGCCTGCGGAGCCGCGGCGAAGGCTGCGGGGCCTGGACCAGGGGCGCTGGGGGCCATCAATCCGGAATCGCTGGTTCAAATCAAGCGTGCGCCAGGGGCAGCGGGCCAGCCGATGGGCGCACCCACATCGAAGGCTCGGCTCGTCTGGGGTTGATCAACCCACCGGGATGTGGCGTTACATTAATGATTCACCTGCCTTGACCCTTGATGGTCCAGACCCTTCAGTCGCTCCACCCCAACCCTGGATGGACCGGCACCAGCCAAGTTCCGGCTAAGCAAACCACCGCCACAGTCACAGCCAAATCGGCCACCCACCCGCAATCAGCTCCAGCGGAGAGCCCCAGCTCCGACACGGTGGGCAAGCACTGCATC
>JBIKUY010000165.1:0-5156 GCA_044347355.1 Prochlorococcaceae cyanobacterium
ACCAGCACCCAGATCGAGATGAACACCGCCACGGTCACCTCGCGGGTGAGCGCGGCGCTGGCCAGGAGCGTCTCGTTGGGATTGATGCCCAGGGCCAGTACGCCCAGATAGCGCCCGTCGCTCACCATCGGCACGAACACATCAGTCACCTGCCCGTCCGGGGTGAGGTGCTGGCGCACCAAGGGGTTGTCGGGGCGGTTCTGGATGTCTCCCGGCAGTTCCAGCCGCCGGCTCAGCAGCAGCTCGCTGCTGCCGTTGTTGGAGCCGATCGGGATGCCCAGGTAGATCACCCCGTCGGGGTCGGCGAAAAAGATGTAGCGGAGGCTGCGGCTCGAGCGCCAGAAGCGGTCGGCCACCGAGGCCAGTTCCCGGTCATTGCCCTCCGCCACCAAAGGGGTCACGTTGGCCGAGAGCAGCAGCCCCAGGTCGCGGGCGTAGCGGGTGTCGCTCATGCGGGCATCGCGCTGGATGCCATTGAGGGCCACGAAGGTGATGCCCGTCATCAGCAGGCTCACCACCAGGGTGGCCACCGCCAGCAGCTTGGTCTGCAGGCTGAACTCCGCCCACCACTGGGCCAGAGCCCGGCGCCAGCGGGGCAGCCGGCCGCCTGTCCCGCCCGGAACCAGACCGATCGTGTCGCTGCTTGTGGTCATCGGCTGCGCACCTGGTGGCCGATATCCCGGCGAAAGATCATCCCTTCAAAGTGCACCTGGCCCAGCCCTGCGTAAGCCCGCTCAAAGGCGCTGTCGAAGTCGTTGGCTTGGGCCACCACCGCCAGCACCCGGCCGCCGCTGCTGAGGCAGCGACCATCTGCCTCCAGGCGGCTGCCCGCATGGAACAGCTGGAGGCTGTCGCTGGTTCGGAGCTGGCTGCTGATCGGATCACCGCTGCGAATTTCGCCCGGGTAGCCCTGGGCGGCGGCGATCACACAGGCGCTGCAGCCCGGCGCGATGCTGAGTTCAGGTGCCAGATCCAGGCGCCCAAGGGCACAGGCCAGCAACACGGCCGCCAGCTCCGGTCCCAGCAGCGGCATCAGCGTTTCGCATTCCGGGTCGCCGAAGCGGCAATTGAACTCGATCACGCTCGGGCCGGCGTCGGTGAGCATCAGCCCGGCGTAGATCACCCCCCGGTAGTCGATGTCCCGGGCCCGCAGGGCGGCCAGGGTGGGCTCCAGCACCGTGTGCTTCACCGCGTCAAGCCCGGCCGCATCCAGCAGTGGGGCGGGGGCATAGGCCCCCATGCCGCCGGTGTTCGGCCCGGTGTCGCCCTCGCCGATGCGCTTGTGGTCCTGGGCCGGCGGCAGCAGCACCAGCCGCTCCCCATCGCAGAGGGCAAACACGGACACTTCTGGTCCGTAGGTGCGCTCCTCCAGCACCAGGGAGGCTTCGCCATCCTCGCTGAAGCGTCCGGCGAAGATCTCGCGGATGGCGCTGCGGGCCTCGTCAAGGCTTTCGGCCACGGTTACCCCCTTCCCCGCTGCCAGGCCGTCGGCCTTCACCACCGGAGGCTGCTCGAGGTTGTCCAGCAGAGTCAGCGCCTCAGCCTCGCTGCTGGCCGCCCAGTAGCCGGAGGTGGGCACCCCGGCGTCTTGCATCAGTGCCTTGGCCCACTGTTTGCTGGCTTCCAGCTGGGCGCCATCCGCGCCGGGGCCGAACACGGCCAGGCCGGCGGCCCGCAGTCGATCCGCCAGGCCGGCGGCCAGGGGTGCCTCAGGGCCCACCGCAACCAAGTCGATGTGCCGTTCCTGGCAAGCGGTCAGCAGGCGGTCCTGGTCGTGCTCGGCGATCGCCAGCTGCTGGCAGCCGCTCAGCTCCGGGGTGCCCCCGTTGCCCGGCGCCACCCACACCTGCTCAACCCCCGGGCAGCGGGCCAGGGCCCAGGCGAGAGCGTTTTCCCGTCCACCGCCACCCACCACCACAATGCGGGCCGGTGTGGCGATTTCCTCAGGTGCCATCGGGGTGCTTACGGACATGGGCAAAGGTTTTTTGACCTGGGCGGAAAGTTGGGACGGTGGCTTGGGCCTCGGTCGGCTCTTCTAGGTTGCAGGACCGACCCCTAGCCCGCAGGAATGGGCGCCGTGCCCCATCTTCTCCCCCCACTGCGGCAACCGCTGTCCTGGCTTGCGGCGTTGATCCTGGTTTCGTTCCCCGCGCCGCCAGCCCTGGCAGACGCCGTTGTCGACCAATGTCGGGTCCTGCGCCAACGCGGAGACCTGCTGGGCCTGCGCGAGGAGCAGCGCCGCCTGCAGGGTGTCCTCGCGGCCGAGCCCGCCCCTGGAGAGGCGCTGGCCACCGCGGAGGCCTTGCTGGCCTGTGGCGCTCCAGGGGCGGCTCTGGCGGTGCTGGAGCGGAGCAGCCCCGCCCTGGATCAGGCCAGAGAGACTTGGCTGCTGATGCAATGGCGCGCCGCCCATGCGGGTCTGCACCACGCCCAGGCTGTGGAGGCCCTGGCCCTGTTGGCCAACGGCGATCTCACCCGGCTGGAGAGCCTCCAGCTGCCGGTGGCCGAGCCTGATCGATCCGGCAGGGAGCCTCGCCAGCGGGCGGCACTCGATCTGTTGGCCGACCACCTGGTGAGTCTGGAGGCCCATCGGCAGGCGGCAGAGGTGCTGCTCTCCAGCCGTGAGCCCGGCTCAGCCACAGCGGCCCGTTGGGGCCGAGCTGCCCTCCTGGCCACCCACCTGCCGCCGCAGGAGCGCGACGCCATCACCGAGCGGGCGCTGGAACAGGCGGCGGCTGCCGAAGCCTGGGGGCTGGTGGCAGCCTTGCTTGATCAGCAGTTGGCCGAGGGTGTGAGCGATGGGGAATCTCGCCGCGCTCTCGAGCGCCGCTTGCGACTGAGCGAGCGGATTGACGATGCCTACGGTGAATGGCTCCAGCGTCGCCGCCAGGTGGACGCCGCCCAGGATCCCCGTGTGTTGCTCTTGGAGGGGCAGTTGCGTTCCCCCCGCCAGGATGGCGGCCACGCCGCCCCACAGTCGCCATCTCCCCTTCCTTCGCCATGACCGCCTACCAGCTCGGACCGCTTCTCTACGAAGGCAAGGCCAAACGGGTGCATGCCACCGATCAGCCTGAGGTGGTGGCCGTGGAGTACAAGGACGATGCCACGGCATTCAACGCCTTGAAGAAGGCCAGCCTGGCCGGGAAAGGGGCGCTCAACTGTCAGATCTCATCACTGCTCTTCGAAGCGCTTGAGCAGGCGGGCGTGCCCACCCACTACCTGGGACTGGCCGAGGGAGATGAGCGCGGCACCTGGATGCTGGCCACGGCGGTGCGGGTGATTCCGGTGGAGGTGGTGATCCGCAACGTGGCGGCCGGCAGCCTCTGCAAGCAGTTGCCGGTGGAGCCGGGCATGCCCCTGGAACCGCCCTTGCTCGACCTCTACTACAAGGATGACGCCTATGGCGATCCGCTGCTCACCGATGCCCGGCTGGAACGGCTGGGCCTGCTGAGTGCGGATCAGCGGCAGCAGCTGGAACATCTGGCGTTTCAGGTGAACCAGGTTCTGATTCCCCTGTTCCACGGCGTGGGGCTGTGCCTGGTGGATTTCAAGATTGAGTTGGGGCTGGCGGCCGATGGCCAGATGCTGGTGGCTGACGAGATCAGCCCGGATACCTGCCGCCTCTGGGATGAAGCTGTGAGCGACAGCAGAGAGCGAATCCTGGACAAGGATCGATTCCGCCAGGACCTCGGTGGCGTTGTGGAGGCCTATGGGGAGGTTTTGAAACGGCTCCAAGGGGTCTGTCCCCAACCCAGGGTCTACCGGTAAGGTTTGGCCACTTTGCGGCCCAGCCGCGCTGATCGGGACGTTATGGCCGGCTTGCTGGGTTCCAAGGCTGCGCTGCCTCTGAAGGTGGTTCTGCCGCTGCTAGGAACCGCGATGCTGGCGGCCCCTTCTCTGAGGGCTCAGGAGCAACCGGCTTCCCAGGACAAGCCTGCTTCCCAGGAACGACCGGCTTCCCAGCAACAGCCTGCAGCAGAGGATCCAGCCGCCTCACCGCCTGCCTTCGAGCTTCCCGCCTCCCAGCAGGTGGATGGGCCAGGCTCCTTCCCTGCACCGGCCCCCGCTGCGGCCGAACCCAGGGTGCAGATCGCCGAAGTCGTGATCGATGGGCTGGATGGACACCCTGATCGAGAGCGCCTCGAGCTGGCCGCCTATGGCGCCATGACGGTGACCCCTGGCACCCGCGTGACTCGTGGCGAGCTGGAAACCAATCTGGCCGCCATCTATGCCACTGGTTGGTTTTCGGATGTGCGCATCCAGCCGGTGGATGGTCCTCTAGGGGTGCGCTTGATCGTGACCGTGGCACCAAACCCGGTGCTCCAAAGCGTGCGGTTGCAGCCCGAGGGCGAGTTGAAACTGCCCGAGCAGGTGGTGAGCGAGACCTTCGCCACCGACTACGGCAAGACCCTCAACCTGAACACGCTGCAGACCCGCATGCAGGAGCTGCAGAAGTGGTACGCCGGAGAGGGATATTCGCTGGCCAGGGTAAGCGGGCCCAGCCGCGTCAGCCCGGAAGGGGTGGTGGATCTGCTAGTGCGGGAGGGCACCGTCAAGGACGTGGAGGTGCAGTTCATCGATCGGGATGGGGAGACCACCAATGACAAGGGCGAGACCATCCGCGGCAAGACCAAGCCGTGGGTGATCACCCGGGAGGTTTCGCTGAAATCGGGGGATGTTTTTAACCGTCGCCAGCTGGAAGAGGACATCAAGCGCATCTATGGCACGGGTCTGTTCAGCGACGTCAAGGTCACCCTCAGGCCCGTGCCTGGTCAGCCCGGTGATGTGGTGGTTGTGCTGGGGATTGTTGAGCAGTCGAGTGGCTCGATCTCTGGTGGTGTCGGCTATAGCCAGGCCCAGGGTGTGTTCGGTCAGGTCCAGCTTCAGGACAGCAATCTGCTGGGCAGGGCCTGGGATATTGGCACCAACTTCTCCTACGGTCAGTTTGGTGGTTTGGGTGATATTACCTTCACCGATCCATGGATCAAGGGCGATCGCTATCGCACCTCATTCCGTGCCCGGGTCTTCTTCAGTCGTGAGGTTCCCCAGATTTTCCAAAGTGAGAACACCACCTTCGAAACCGACTTGCAGAGCTTCAATGGAGCTGACTTTGATGTGGTGACCAATAAACCTCGGAATATTGGCGGCGATGATTT
>JBIKUY010000167.1:0-5127 GCA_044347355.1 Prochlorococcaceae cyanobacterium
ATCGGCGAGCCGATCATCACGGCGTCAGCGCCGCAGGCCAGACACTTGCAGATGTCACCGCCGGTGACGATGCCGCCATCGGCCACGATCGGCACATAGCGGCCGCTCTCGTTGTAGTAGTCGTCGCGGGCGGCGGCGCAGTCGGCCACGGAGGTGGCCTGGGGGATGCCGATGCCGAGCACGCCGCGGCTGGTGCAGGCGGCACCGGGGCCGATGCCCACCATCACGCCGGCGGCGCCGGCCCGCATCAGCTTGAGGGCCACGTCATAGGTGACGCAGTTGCCGATGATCACCGGCACGCCGAAGTCGCGGCAGAGGGCCTGGAGATCGAGGCTCTCCTGGCCCTCGGGGCCGAGGTGCTCGGTGCTGACCACCGTGGCCTGCACGAAGAACAGATCGGCGCCCGCTTCAGCGATGGCACGGCCGAACTTCAGGGCCGCCACGGGGGTGGCGCTCACGGCGGCGATGCCACCGCGCTCCTTGATCTCGGCAATGCGCTGGCGGATCAGGTCTTCCCGCACCGGTTGGCTGTAGAGCTCCTGCATCAGGGGCACGAACTCCTCCTTGCCCACCGCGGCGATGCGATCGAGGGCGGGGTTGGGGTCGTCGTAGCGGCATTGCACACCCTCCAGGTTCAGCACGCCCAACGCGCCCTGCTTGGTGAGCTCCACACACATGCCCACGTCCACAACGCCGTCCATGGCGCTGGCGATGATCGGGATCTCGCGGCTGATGCCGCCCAGGGTCCAGCTGCTGTCGGTGACGGCCGGGTCCACCGTGCGACCGCCTGGCACCAGGGCGATTTCGTCGATGCCGTAGGCGCGACGGACAGTACGGGAGCGGCCGAGCTGGATGTCCACCGGAAACAAACGGATATTCGGAGCACCGTATCAACTGGGCCGCCAGCTGAGCGGTGCCCCTGGCTGCCCTCAGCCGCGGCCGCGGAAGGATTCCCAGCGCTGCTGGATATTGCTGATCAACTCCTCACGCTGGCTGCGCTGCACCAGTTTGGGCACCCCAAAGCGCACCGCCCAGATCACCCCCACCAACTCCAGCAGCCCGGGGATCAGGGGCAGGCTGTCGATGGCCGACAGCAGGGCGGAGTACACCCGCAATACCACCAGCAGGGCGGCGGCCGCCAGGATCAGGCTCAGGGGATTGCGGGCTTGGTCCCAGAGGGCCTGCAGCTTGCCCTGACCCAGCCAGGCCTGCACCTTGCCCAGCAGAAGCTCCCACTCGCCACCGCCCTCAGCTGCCGCTTCGTGACTGCCAGTGGCGGGAACGATCGTGATGCTCTCCAGTTCTGGGCCGGCGCTGGCCAGCTCGGCCGCCACTGGCTGTGCTGGGGTGGCCGCCTCGACCACCGTATCGAGCACGGTTTTGGCTGCTTCCGCAACAGGTTTGGCTGATTCCGCAACAGCTTGCGTGGTCTCGGCCACCACTTCGGCAGTCGTCTCAGCGACCAACTCGGCAGCCGCTTCGGCCACGTCTTTCAACGCCTCTGCCGGCGCGGGCTCCGCCGCTTTGGCGGGGGTGGGCTCCTGGGCCACTGGCTGGGCTACCTCAGGGGCGGGCGCTTCAGGGGCGTCGGACTGGACGTCGGCCATGGCTGGGCTGGGGCGCAGCGGTTTGAGCTGAGCTTAAGGGGATCGGCCAGCCCGGGCTCAGGGGTCGAGGGGCTGCAGGCTGGAGCGCTGCGCCAGGGGTTGGAGCGGGAGATGGAGGGGGAAGCGGTTTTGTTCCAGCCGCTCCACCAGTTCGGCGCTGATCTCGGCAGCCAGCCGCGGGCTGTGGGCCGGTGCGCAGCGGAGCTTCTGGCCACCCACGACCACCCGGCCACTGGCCAGGGCGGCGTAGCTCACCGTTCCCAGGGAGGGTTTGACCCGGCGCGGGATGGCCAGGTCGAGCACGGGGGCCTGCAGTTGCTCGGGCATGGCGGCGGCCCGGCGGGCACTGGTGGCATCGAGCAGCTGCACCGGCGCGGCGATCGCCACCAGCAGGGCGCTGCCATGGCCCTCGAACGCGCAGGCCCGCAACCAGCGCTGATCCAGTTCGGCCAGGTCTACCGCCAGCGCGGCCACCGCCCCCGGGCTGATGGCGTGACCGCTGGGCTGGCGGCGCACCCCGGGTTGGTGGCCGCTGCCAGCTCCCAGCACCCAGCCAGTGGCGCCGGCCACCAGCACCGGGGAGCCGGGGCCGAGCTGGGACAGGCCGGGCATGGTGAGGCCAATGCTGCCGGCGCCACCGCAGCTGTAGAGGGCGGTGTGGTGCGGTCCGAGCAGGGGACCCCATGGGCAGGCGCAGAGACCGACGGCGCTGCTGCAGGCCACCACGCCGTTCTCCACAATCGCCCGCTGCAGCAGCAGCCGGGCTACGCCGATCCTGCTGAGGTCGAGGTTGGTGTGCAGCTCGCGGCGGGGGTGCTGGGCGGTGGCCTCGCCGCTGGCGGCGAAGGGCAGGGCTTCCCCCCGCAGCAGGCCCTCCAGCATCTGGGCGCCGCCGCCGCCGATCGGTAGCACCAGTTCACCGGGGCCGCCGCTGGCTAGGCCCGTCACCCCGCCGAGCTGCAGCTCGCGGAGGCGGATCGGCGGGTCGGTCGGCCCCAGGCTGATGTGCAGGCTGGCCTGGTCGCTGAAGCCCGCATCGGCCGCCACCACCACGTCGGTGGCGGCGTAGGCCTCGGCCAGCCCTACCTGCTGCACCAGCTCGCGGTAGGCGGCGGCCGTGCGCACGCGCAGCTTCCCTTGCTCCTGGCGGAGACGCAGCTCCAGGGCGCTGCGGGATGGCAGGGCCTCGCGCCGCGGGCCGCTCATGGCTCCTGCAACGGGGGGATCTGACCGCCCGGGGCACTATCGATACAATGACAGAGTTGAAGGCGGTCATGCATGGCGGATCCCACGGGACCGGTCAATCCCGGCGATTCCGGCTCTGACGGCGATTTGCGGATCATCCAGACCGACCTCCGCAACGAGATGTCGCGCTCCTATCTGGAGTATGCGATGAGCGTGATCGTGGGCCGGGCCCTGCCCGATGCCCGCGATGGGCTCAAGCCGGTGCATCGCCGGATCCTCTATGCGATGTACGAACTGGGGCTCACCAGCGACCGGCCCTACAGAAAGTGCGCCCGCGTGGTGGGTGAGGTGCTGGGTAAGTTCCATCCCCACGGCGATACGGCCGTTTACGACGCCATGGTGCGGATGGCGCAGGACTTCTCCCTGCGCATGCCGCTGATCGACGGCCACGGCAACTTCGGCTCGGTGGACAATGACCCGCCCGCCGCCATGCGTTACACCGAGTCGCGGCTGCAGGCGCTCACCACCGATGCCCTGCTGGAGGACATCGAGAGCGAGACCGTTGATTTCGCGGACAACTTCGACGGCAGCCAGCAGGAACCCACCGTGCTGCCGGCCCGGATTCCCCAGCTGCTGCTCAATGGCTCCTCCGGCATCGCCGTGGGGATGGCCACCAACATTCCTCCCCACAACCTGGGCGAACTGCTCGACGGTCTGCAGGCCCTCATCGCCAATCCCGAGATCAGCGACCGGGAACTTCAGGCCTTGATCCCCGGGCCCGATTTTCCCACTGGCGGGCAGATCCTGGGCCGCACCGGCATCCGCGAGATTTACAACACCGGACGCGGCTCGGTGACCATGCGCGGCGTGGCGGCGATCGAGACCCTGGAGGTGCCGGGCAGGCCGGACCGCGATGCGGTGATCATCACCGAACTCCCTTATCAGACCAATAAGGCGGCGCTGATCGAGCGCATCGCCGAGCTGGTGAACGACAAGAAGCTGGAGGGCATCTCCGACATCCGCGATGAATCGGATCGCGACGGCATGCGCATCGTGATCGAACTGCGGCGGGATGCCTATCCCCAAGTGGTGCTGAACAACCTCTTCAAGCTCACACCGCTACAGAGCAACTTCAACGCTTACATGCTCGCTCTGGTGGGCAGTGAGCCGGTGCTGCTCAACCTGCGGCGGATGTTGGAGGTGTTCCTCGACTTCCGCATCGACACGATCGAGCGGCGCACGCGCTACCTCCTGCGCAAAGCCGAGGAGCGCGATCACATCCTGCTGGGTTTGCTGATTGCCCTCGACAACCTCGACGCGATCATTGCCCTGATCCGCTCGGCCGCCGATACAGCCAACGCCCGCGCCGGCCTGATCGAGCAGTTCGGCCTGAGCGAGCTGCAGGCCGACGCCATCCTGCAGATGCAGCTGCGGCGGCTCACGGCCCTGGAGGCCGACAAGATCCGGCTGGAGCACGAGGATCTGCTCGCCAAGATCACCGATTACAAGGACATCCTGGCCCGCCGCGAGCGGGTGCTCGAGATCATCAGCGATGAGCTGGCCACGATCCGCAGCCGCCACCACTCCCCCCGCCGCACCGAGATCCTCGATGTGGAGGGCGGGCTCGATGACATCGACCTGATCGCCAACGAGCGCTCGGTGGTGCTGCTCACCGAAACCGGTTACCTCAAGCGGATGCCGGTGAGCGAGTTCGAGGCCACCAGCCGCGGCACCCGCGGCAAGGCCGGCACCCGCAGCCAGGGCGAGGAGGCGGTGAAGCTGTTCATCAGCTGCAACGACCACGACCATCTGCTGCTGTTCTCCGATCGGGGCGTGGTGTACACCGTGCCTGCGTACCGGGTGCCGGTGGGCAGCCGGGCCGCCAAGGGCACGCCGATCGTGCAGTTGCTGCCGATCCCGCGGGAGGAGCAGATCACGTCGCTGCTCGCGGTGAGCGAGTTCACCGAGGACGGCGTGCTGGTGATGCTCACCAGCGGCGGCACGATCAAGCGCACGCGGCTTTCGGCCTTCGCCAACATTCGCTCCAACGGCCTGATCGCCATCGACCTGGTGGAGGGCGACGCCCTCACCTGGGTGCGGATGGCCCTGCCCGGCGACAGCATCCTGATTGGCTCGCGCAAGGGCATGACGATCCACTTCCGCCTCAACGACGAGGAGCTGCGCCCCCTGGGCCGCACGGCGCGCGGCGTGCGGGCGATGAACCTGCGGGCCGGCGACCGGCTTGTGAGTATGGATGTGCTGCCTGCCGAGCTGGCCGATCGCGTGGCCTCCAGCAGTGTCGATTCCGGCGACGAGGAGGGGGACGAGGCCGATG
>JBIKUY010000183.1:0-4815 GCA_044347355.1 Prochlorococcaceae cyanobacterium
GGGTGGCAGTCACGGGCTGCGCTGCGGACCTTCTCGACCCATCTTCCCAGGCGTGGCAAGAGCGCGTGGCCGGCCCAGGCAAGGGCAACGGCAGCGACTGCCTATTCCTAGGGTTGGCACAATCTCTCCACCACGGCTGCATGGGCCTCAGCGCCGGCGATACCGCCCCCCTGATCGATCTTCCCGATCAGCACGGCCAGCAGCGGCGCAGCGACCAGCTGGACGGCCGCGCCCTGGTGCTGTTTTTCTATCCCAAGGACGACACCCCCGGTTGCACGATGGAGGCCTGCGCCTTCCGTGACAGCTATGCGGAACTGCAGGCGCTCGGCGCGGAGGTGTGGGGTGTGAGCGGTGACGATGCGTCCAGCCACCAGCGCTTCGCCCAGCGCCACAGCCTGCCCTTCCCGCTCCTGGTGGACGGGGGCAACGGCCTGCGCAAGGCCTTCGGCGTGCCGAACGTGCTCGGCCTGCTGCCCGGCCGGGTCACCTATGTGATCGATGGCCAGGGCGTGATTCGGCATGTGTTCAACAACCTGCTCGATGGGCCAGCCCACCGGCGCGAAGCCCTGGCTGCGCTGCAGCAGCTCCGGCAGGGCTGAAGGCCATGGCCCGCTGGCAACAACGGGGCGACGTGTGGGAGCTGGGCAGCAGCGTTAACGCACCTCTGGGGAGCATCGAATTCATCGGTGGCAGCTATCTGGCAGCCACCCCCCAGCTGAGTTACCGGCGGCTGCTGGAGGCCCTGGCCGGATGCGGATGGAACGTGCTCGCCTGGAGCTATGTTCCGGGCTTCGACCACCAGAGCCAGGCCAACCAGGCCTGGCGACAGTTCCGCAGGCTGCGCGGCGAAGGCCCCCCGCCCCTTCGCCTCGGCCACAGCCTGGGCTGCAAGCTGCACCTGCTCGCCCCGGACGGCGGCCGCAGTGGTCGCGGCCTGGCAGCGCTCAGCTTCAACAACTTCTCAGCCGAACGCTCCGTGCCGCTGCTGGCGGAACTGGGCCAGCAACTCAACTTCCGCAGTGAGTTCAGCCCCTCACCGGAGGAAACCCTGCGCCAGGTGGCCGGCAGCTACCGCCAGCCCCGCAACCTGCTGGTGCGCTTCAACCGCGATGGCCTCGACCAGAGCCGCCGGCTGCTGGATGCCCTGCGCCAGCGCCCCAGTGACAACAGCACCGTGTTGGAGCTCCCCGGCGACCACCTCACCCCCGCCAGCGCCGGCCTGCGCCGCAACCTGCTGGGCGACTGGGCCGACGACCCGAGCCGCCAGCGCCAGATCGATGGCCTGGCCGAGCAGATCACCGCCTGGGGCAACGGCTGAACCGCGACGAAACCCACACCAGCGCTTGACGTTCGTCCGGTCGCCCCGCACGCTGCACGGGATGACATGTTCACAATGGACAACCTGATCTCGGCCTTCACCGCCGCCTGGCAGCGCAGCTTCGACTACACCGGTCGCTCCAGCCGCGGCGACTACTGGTGGTACGCCCTGGCCAACCTGATCATCAGCGTGGTGTTGCTGGTGCTCAGTGCCGCATCCGACTTCTTCGGCTGGATCTACTCCATCTGGGCCGTGGCCACGATCGTACCCAGCCTGCCGGTCACCGTGCGACGCCTGCGCGATGCCGGCAAGCACTGGGGCTGGATCTTCATCGGCCTGATCCCCCTGCTGGGCAGCATCTGGCTGATCTGGCTGCTGGCCCAACCCTCGGCCGCCACCTTGGGCTGAATCCGACGAGCTGAGCCGCCCCCCTCACACCCGCAGCTGGTCGAGCACGGAGCGATCCTCCAGCGTGGAGGTGTCGCCGCTCACCTCCTGGCCAGCGGCCAGGGAACGCAGGATCCGGCGCATGATCTTGCCGCTGCGGGTCTTGGGTAATGAGTCGGTGAATTTGATCAGGTCGGGCCGGGCGATCGGTCCGATCTCTTTGCCCACATGGCCCCGCAATTCGGCCATGAGGGAATCATCGCCGCTGCGCCCGGCCTCCAGGGACACAAACGCCACAATCCCCTCGCCCTTGAGCTCATCAGGGCGGCCCACCACGGCCGCTTCAGCCACGGCCGGATGGCTCACCAGGGCACTTTCGATCTCCATGGTGCCGAGGCGGTGGCCGCTCACGTTGATCACGTCATCGACGCGGCCCATCACCCAGAAATAACCGTCGGCATCCCGACGGGCGCCATCGCCGGCGAAATAGAGGTGGGAACCATCAGCCGGACGCACCTCCTCCCAGTAGCTGCGGCGGAAGCGGTCAGGATCGCCGTGCACCGTGCGCATCATCCCCGGCCAGGGCCGGCGCACCGCCAGGTAGCCGCCCGCATCGGCGGGCTGGGACTCGCCGTCATGGTCGACGATGTCAGCGGCGATGCCCGGCAGGGGCAGGGTGCAGGAGCCGGGCTTGGTGGGGGTGGCGCCGGGCAGGGGGCTGATCATCACGCCGCCGGTCTCCGTCTGCCACCAGGTGTCCACCACAGGGCAGCGGTCACCGCCGATCACGTCGCGGTACCACATCCAGGCTTCGGGATTGATCGGCTCGCCCACGGTGCCGAGGATGCGCAGGGAGCTCATGTCGTAGTGATCGGGCACCTCGCGGCCGCTCTTCATGAAGGCGCGGATCGCCGTGGGGGCGGTGTAGAAGATCGTGCAGCGGTGCTTCTGGATCACCTCCCAGAAGGCGCCTGGCTTGCTGGGGCGCGGCGCGCCCTCGTACATCACCGTGGTGGCACCGTTGGAGAGCGGTCCGTACACGATGTAGCTGTGGCCGGTGATCCAGCCCACATCGGCGGTGCACCAGTGGATGTCGTCATCGCGGATGTCGAAGATCCACTGGAAGGTGAGGTGGGCCCAG
Organism: Prochlorococcaceae cyanobacterium; assembly: GCA_044347355.1. Classification (GTDB taxonomy): domain Bacteria; phylum Cyanobacteriota; class Cyanobacteriia; order PCC-6307; family Cyanobiaceae; genus NIES-981. The sequence continues at coordinate 2,847 of JBIKUY010000183.1, forward strand.
AGGTTGTAGCCGGCGGTGGTGTGCACCACCCCCTTGGGCTTGCCGGTGGAGCCGGAGGTGTAGAGCACGAACAGGCGGTCTTCGCTCGCCATCGGCTCTGCCGGACAATCGCTGCTCTGGCCCTCCACCAGCTCGTGCCACCAGTGGTCACGGCCGGCGGTCATGGCACCTTCCCCACCGGCAGCCTCCCTCTCGCCTGAGCCGATCCGCCGCACCACCAGCACGGCCTCCACGCTGGGGGCACCCCCCTTGGCGCTGAGGGCCTCATCCACCGCCGGCTTGAGCGGCACGGGCTTGTCCTTGCGGAACCCGCCATCGGCGGTGATCACCAGCTTGGCCTGGCCATCGATCAACCGATCGCGAAGGGCGTCGGCCGAGAAGCCACCGAACACCACCGAATGGGGGGCGCCGATGCGGGCGCAGGCCAGCATGGCGATCGCCGCTTCAGGCACCATCGGCATGTAAAGCGCCACCAGGTCGCCCTTGCGGATGCCCAGCGCCTTGAGGGAATTGGCGGCCTTGCACACCTCGGCGTGAAGCTGGCGATAGGAGAAGGTACGGGTGTCGCCAGGTTCGCCCTCCCAAATCAGGGCTGTCTTGTCGGCCCGCGGGCCAGCCAGGTGCCGATCGAGGCAGTTGAAACTGAGATTGGTAGTGCCACCCTCAAACCAGCGAGCAAAGGGTGGATTGCTCCAGTCCAGCACGGTGTGAAAGGGCTGGAACCAGTGGAGCTCGGAGCGGGCGAGGTCGCCCCAAAAGGCGTCGGGATCAGCCTCAGCCTGGGCGCAGAGGTTGCGGTAGGCCTCCATGGAACCGATGCGGGCGTGGGCAGCCAGCTCGGCCGGGGGCGCAAACAGCCGGCCTTCCTGCAGCACAGACTCGATCGTGGCCTCAGGCATGGTGACAACGGGAGTGGAGTCCATTGTGAACCGAAGCAGCCACCAAACCACTGCAGCCATCGGGCTTGCCTACAGCACCAGCGACGACCGGTTCAAGCTGGGCCGCAACTGGTTGTTCTGGTTCCTGCAGCGCAGCAAGAAAGTGTGGTTTCGCGTCAGTTCAGAGCCGGCAGCCGTGGGCTGGGCCGAAGACCTGCTGTTTTGCTACGACGGCCGGCCGATCCTGCACCGCAGTGAGCTGAAGGCTTGGATCGCAAACCGAGGGCCACACCCCAGACCGGTGGTCTGGGGGAAATATGCAGGTATGGGCTGGGGTCGGGGGCCCAAGGGCTCCAATCTCTATTTGCATCTCTGGACGCGTTGGACATGGCTGCATCCTGAGGCCTGCGGACATCCCGAGCGGTTCAGCGTTGTCCTCCTCAGCCGCTCGGATCCTGGGCACTGCTGAGCGTGCGGCGGGACTCCGTCGAGAACGGATCAGGTCAACAACCGACAGAGGATCAAAACGTTGCCGCCGTCTGGGAGAGGGTCGTAGCTGATTGTCCAACCAAAGTCCCTGCGGAGCTTGGCCAGCATCACCAGACCCCAATGGGCCTCGCGTTCAGGCAACTGCGGCAGGTCGCCGAGAGCCAGCGGGTCGCCAGGGCCAGGCGGCGTGGGCTCCTGCTGCGACCAGGCCGGGGTGATATCGAATGGAGAGCCCTGGTCCCGCAGCCGCAGCTGCAGATGCTGAGGGGTCACCTCCAGCGTCACTGCCACCGCTGGGGGGGGATCCAGATGGGCATGGGCATGGCGGACGGCGTTGGAGAATCCCTCAACCAGAGCTGTCTGAGCCTGAATCCAGATCAGAGGATCGAGACCCGCCGGCTTGTGCTGCTCAAACCAGTCGAGCAGGGAGGCAGTGGATTCCAGCTGACTGGGAAAGCAAGCCTCAACCAAAGTCTCAGACAAACGAGGCTCCATGGTCAGGATGCGCCAGAGCGCTTACTAAAGACTATGGCCAGTGTCTTGAGAATCAGGCGGATGTCATAGCGAAAACTCCAGTTCTGCTGGTAACGGAGATCAAGCCG
>JBIKUY010000048.1:0-9534 GCA_044347355.1 Prochlorococcaceae cyanobacterium
CATTAAGCCGGCGAAGTCTTCAATTGGACCATCCCTGGAAACAATCATCGTGAGCGATTAAACGCGCCGATTGGTTTGATTGGCTTGACTTGATTCAGTCTCTTCGAATCGGTCAACGCCGGTGGTCATGGTGATCAACTGTTGCGGCCGTCGATCTTGATCAGAGCAGCCAGATTGCTGAATGATTTTTGCAGGCTGGACCGGATGCATTCCATGGCGGCCCCCGTTGCCTGCTAAAGTGTGAAAGCGCTTGCGGGCGTAGTTTAGTGGTAAAACCTCAGCCTTCCAAGCTGATGATGCGGGTTCGATTCCCGCCGCCCGCTTCCTTTTCTCAATAAGGGTTTTCGGCCCAAAGTCCTTGCTGCCACTGGCGTCAGGGCTACCAGTCTGTGCCAGCGCCTGTTTGGTCGTGCCAGGCTGTGAGACGAAACATCTCACCAAACGTCTCACATGGCGGCGGCCCGTGATTGGGAGGACACGATCAGGGCGGTGGTGTCTCATGCCCTGTCTCAGAAGGGCTGCCGTCGTGGCTGGACGGTGCTCAATCACCGTGGTCATGCGCGGTTGAACATTGCTGCAGGGGCTGGGCGAGGCAGGCGCCGGCAGGTGCTCCTGCCTATTCCGTGGGAGTGCGATCAGATCGACCAGATCCGCCATGCGGTGGTTCAGGTTTACGAGGAGTTCCAGCAGGGCATCGAGCCTGATGCCTGCGTGGCACGCATGCCCCGTGCTGATGGCTCGAGGGGAGCAGAGGGGGAGACCGCTGCAGGCCGCAGCCCGCAGGCAGGCCACCCCGGCAGGCCCAGGCACAAGGGAATGGCAGCGGTGCTTGCCCCGGGGGACTGGGAAGGGCTGATCGCTGCATTCCGGGAGCACAAGCTGATCAGTGGCGAGATCAAGCCATCGACCTGGCATCGGGTCTACCGGCACCACATGAACCACGTGCTCGGTGCCGTGGCAGTGGCGGCGCCGCCGCAGAACGCCAAGCAGCTGCTGGAGATCCTGGCGCGGATCTGGGCGGACAAGCCGGGCGGGCGCACCCGCCAGATCCAGATTCAGTCGACCGCCGCCCTGCTGCGTTGGGCTGTGGCTGAGCGGCGGCTTGGGGAGGACTGGGAGCCGCCTCAGGACTTGGCGGTGTTAGTGGGGCGATCGCGTGCCGCCAAGGCGATCACGACACCACTGGAGGTTGAGCACCTTCTTTCGCTGGTGAAGGCCATCCCAGATTCGCGCTGGCGCTTTGCCTTTCAGCTGATGGCGACCTATGGACTGCGACCAGAGGAGCTCCAGCATCTGCAGATTCGCCAGGGCCGGCTTTGGTGCATGTATGAGAAGGTCGCCTCCCGAGGCAAGACCCGGCCCAGGGTGTTGCGGCCGCTGCCCTGTGACGACTGGGCAGACGGCTGGCGCCTCGAGGAACGCTTCCCAACCCAGGAGCTGCCGCCGATGCAGCCTGGTCTCGGCGGTGGCTATGTGGGCCACTACCTGATGAATCGACCGCTCTGGAAGGAGTTGCGGCGTGAGTACGAGGCCAAGGGCGAAAAGCTCGTGCCTTACTCCTGCCGGCACGGCTACGCCCACCGGGCCCACGTGATCTGCGACCTGCCGCCCAAGGTGGTGGCCGCGGCGATGGGTCACAGCGTGCAGACCCATCTGGCGGCCTACAGCCGCTGGTGCGGGGATGACGTGGTGGACGACGCTTTCGCCAAGGCGGAACAACGCCTGGGCCAGGGGCTACGCGCTCAGAGTTCAGCGGCGTAGTGCCGCACGGCCTGCGAGAACCTGCTCAACCCTTGCTCCTTCGGGGTTGCCAGGTACTCCTCGACTGTCTTGGGTGGGTTCTTGAGGCTCGCTCAGTGCTGCCGCATCGCCGTGCAGACCCGTTCGGCATCCAGGTTCAAGCGTCGTAGACGACGTTGAAGCGATTTACCTCAGTAGCCCATACCCAGCTCCTGGGCCTGGGCAGCCAACTCATCGAGGGCCGCGGGACGCTGCTGATCGATGGCGTACTTGTAGGCCATCAAGTCGGCTAGGCAGATGCGCCGATGGGCCTGCTGAGGCCCTGTCCCGAGCCGATGGTCTTTTTCAGGCTTTCATTGGCTCGGCAGCCCTTATCAGGCGGCGGCCATGTACGGCCATCCCCCGTACAATAATGGGACTGCTTCCTGGTGTGCCATGTCGCCGGTCGAGACCACGCTCCATGCGTTGATCGAAGCGATCGACGAGCCCCGCTCCGCTCGGATGGATCAGCGCACCAAGCCCTCAGTGAAGGCCAGCATTGAGGCAGCAGCAGACTTGATGGGCATCGAGGCCTCCGCCTTCGTGGTGATGTCGGCGTATGCACGGGCCCAGGAGATGCTCAGTGGGAGGCAGCAGACCCTGCTCAGCCAGGGCGATCACCAGGCCCTGCTCGCCGCCCTCGACGAAGAGACCACGCCAACCCCCGCCCTGCTGGAGGCTTGGCAGCTGCACCAGGACCAGGTTGTGCGCTCCTAATCCGGTGGCGTATCGGATCGAAGCCTTTGACCCTGGCTTGCACGACACCAAGGACTTCCGCTGCGGCAGCGACAGCCAGGACAACTTTCTGCGCCGCACCGCCAAGCGCCAGCAGCGTGATGGCTACACCCGGCTCTACGTCGCCACTGACGCCGCCCAGGCAGGCGAACCTCGGGCGTGCCTGGGCTTCTACGCCATCAATGCCCATGCCATTGGCGTGGCCGACGTGCCTTCCGCTGCTGCCCCGCGGGCACCGCGCTCGAACCTGATCCCAGGCGTTTTTCTCAGCCACCTTGCTGTCGATGGGAGACAGCAGGGCAAGGGGCTGGGGCGCATCCTGCTGGTTGATGCCATGCAGCAGTGCCAACGGGCTGGGCAGATCCTGGGTGTGCGGCTGATGTTGCTCGATGTGGCGGGCACTGCTGGAGAAGCGGAACGCGATCGCCTCCACAGCTTCTACGCGTCGATGGGGTTCCGGCCCTTGCCAGGCCGACCGGAACGGTTATTCCTCTCTCTGAGTTCCCTCCCACCTCTGCAATCGGGCAGTTAAGGCATCAGAGGCGCAGATGCCTGCGGCTCCACCCTGTGATGGTGGCCTCCACGTTCTCTAGGTGCCACTGCAGCGGCCCCCGACCCTGGGTGCAGCCCCAACGCCTGTAGTGCTTGCCCGGGGCGAGCACCCCCCGCAGCCGCAGCTGACGGAGTGTTTCACGGCTCATTCCCAGGGCAGTGCAGGCTTCTGCCGTCGTGACCCAGACCCGCTGGCGGGTTGGCGTTGTGGCGGTTTCCATCAGCCTCCTGCCAGCTGGGCGCGGCAGCGCTTGAGGGTGTCGATCAACCAGGAGCGGCGATAGCTCTTGACCTGGCGCGGGGCCCCGTCAACAAACTGTTGGCGGCGAGGGGGCTCTTCTTTGAACTCCTCGCGGTAAGCCCTGGCAACGAGCTTGCCGGCTGCGCAGAACTGGCTGCGCGGCAGCGCTTGCTGGAACACCTCCAGCCAGGCATCCCCCAAGGTGAGCTCCTCGTCAGTCGGTGCGCCGAGCAGCAATCCCGAGCTCGCGGTCAGCACGTTGCTGCGCACGATGTCCTTGAACAGGAGCTGATCGCGTTGATCCAGGCCGCCGAGCCGCTCGAACAGTCCGATGCTGCGTTCCACCAGGGCGATCACCTCGGCTTCCCGCAGCCGAGGTGCAGTCGTCTCCACCGGTGTCGGCTGAGCTTGCTGGATGCTCTCCAGGAACCAGCCGTCCATCCACACCGCGAACGGCGCACTGATCCAGCGAGCCAGATCAACCGCGACCTGGGGATGGACCCAGGTGCCGCCGCCCTGGCCCTGGCGTGCCTCGATCAGGTCAAATACCGGAATTTCCGTTGTTTGAGCAAGGGCGTCGAGGTACTGCTGGCACCGGTCTGACTCGCGGTAATCGGACCAGCGCTTCTTGTTGGCTTTACACATCGCCGTTGCATTCACGTAGCCATCAGTGGTGCGGCGTGTGATCGGTGTGCCGTTCCAGGAACGGGACACCAGTGCGTGCGTCTTCATGGGAACGAAAGCTTCGTTGAACTGGGACAGGGGTGTTGAGTTGAGGTAGTTGGTGCCTGTGGTGACGGCAATGTCATGGCAACTCCTCCCGCAGCAGCGCCATCACCGCGGGATCCCAGAGGATTTGCTGGCCGCGTTGGCCCCGTGCGCAGGTGGGCAGGGTCTGGCCCCAGTCGCGGCCGACTTTGGTGAGCTGCCAGTCATCGAGGACATTGCGCACCTGCAGGCCGCAGGCCGCCAGCTGGCGGTTGGCATCTCTGATCGCGCACCCCAGCTGCTCGGCCAGCTGTTCTGCATTCAGCCGCACCTCGACCGGCTGGGCTTCCAGCTGGCGGTGTCGATGGTCTGAGGCAGCAGGTTCGAGATCGCGCAGCACCTGCAGCAGTGGAGCGATCTGCAGGCCAGTGTTGACCTCCATGTCCGCAAGTGCGGCAGCGAGGGCATCGGACTGTCTGACGCCGGTGAGCTCCATGATGTCTTCGGCGATGCGCAGCACCGCCTTTGCGGTCTGGGTCTGCATGCCGTCCGGAGCTGGCCGAGGCAGAGCCGCTCGAACCGCTGGGCGGTGCATGGACGGCAGCAGCTCGTGGGTCAGCCAGCGGCGCATGCGCGTTGCTGTTGGGCTCTCGCCATCCAGCAGCCTGCGCAGCAGGCCGGCCTCATTGATCAGGGCCAGGGTCAGACCCTGGCTGCCGGGCCCCTCCTCGCTATGGAGACCGTGCTCCTCCTCCCGCCGGGCGGTCAGCGCCCAGGTCATCGGGCTCTCCGTCAAGGCGGCACAGACGTCGGCGATGACGAACCAGGCCTCGCCATTGGCGTCACGGCTCAGCCGGATGCAATGCCCCTCGAACCAATGGGGCACCAATGAGGTGTGGTTGTTCATGACGTGTAAAGCGATGGGACTGCAGCGCTTGACTGCCTTTGCTGGCACGTGGCGGCCACAGGTCCGCTCCCCAGTGCAGGGCGGGGCTTCAGGCTCGGCGGTGTTGGACCGGCTAGCAGCAGCAGGGTGCTCAGCTGCAGGGCGACCGCCAGCCAGAGCAGCCAATGCAAACGCTGCAGCGTGGTCACCCGCACCGTGACCGTGGGCCGGCGAGTGCGGCAGAAGGCTGGCAGCTGGGGCTGGTATCCCTGGGGTCTGGGGGCGCTGTTCCCCACGTTGCTGTTGTGGAGGGAAGCCATCAGAACGGCACCTCCTCATCGCCGAACTCATTGGCAAAGTCCGAGGCGTCATCCAGCGGGATTGAGCGCTGCTGGCGCTCGGACGCCTCGTCATCGCGGTAGGCCTGCTCCGCCGCCTCGATCCAGCGGGACTCGCTGCCTTCCTTGAGGGAGAGGGGCCCGTAGAAGCCGATGGTGACGTTGCGTGGCACCGCATCGGCGGCGGCCTGGTCTTCGATCTTGGTGCCCTTGGGATTGCCGTCCTGGTCGTACTGCTGCGCCCAGCGGGTTTCCAGCGTCAGCACATCACCGACATTGAGCTTCCCCTTGCGGTGGCTGCGGCGGGTTTCGATCCAGTCGCCGAATCCCTTGGCCTTGAGGATCAGCCGCACCCGATCACCCGGCGTGGGCACGCCGCCCTCCTCGCCGAGGCGGGCCTCCATCGTGGTGCCGGGCATGGCTACCGCATGGAGCACCATCTCCTGCTTGACCTTGGGCCGCCCCTGGCGGTCGGTGCCATTGGGAATCGTCTCCATCTCGCCGCTGCTGAGGTTGCGGCGCAGGCGGTCTCGTTGTTCGGTGCGGACCACCGCCAGGTTGGCGATCTCGCCCAGCCGTTGCTGACGGATCACCGGCGCGCTGATGCGGGCGCCGTCGTTGAGCTCAATGGCCATCGTGAGTCGCGCACCGTTCGGTGCGGGTGAGTTGATCAAGGGGTGGTAGGGGATCGAGGCCGGCACCCAGCCGCATCAGGTGATGGGCGGCGCCGCTGATCGATAGGGCGTGCTGCTGGCGCAGCTGCTGCAACACCGCCCAGACATCGCTGCGAACCTTGCTCTGCAGGTAATGGCCGCTGTCCGGGGCCAGGTGCTGCTCGTGCTGGCGGTGGCCGTAGGCGATGCGCCGGCCCCGCTCCTGTCGTTGTGGGGTCGCCATCAAATCGCCTCCGATTCGCTGAGCGCACCTAAAGGTGCGACGCTGCCGGGCCCCTGATGGGCTGCTGGCAGCGTGGTGTTGATCAGCTCCTGCTCAAAGCGATCGATGAAGTCGGCGTGACGCCGCTGGGTGATGCGATCGGTGATGGTGCGCGCTGTGCGCGGCACCTGGAAGTGGTCGCGGAAGGCAATGGAGAAACTCTTCCAGGCCTCCTTATCGCTGCGGGCCATCGCCTTGAGCATCGCCGTCAGAGTGCTGATCTGATCGGCTGTGAGGGGCTCGAGGCCTGGATCATCGGCAGGATCCGCCTCCAGCAAGCCATCCGCTTCCTCTCCGTTGCTGCCGCCATGGGCGATCTGCGCAGGTACCGCAACTGGAGTTGCTGCTGCTGCGTCACCGACTTCAGAACACTTCACTGACTCGGCCTTGCTGGGCCGGGGTGACGCGTCCACAGGAATGCCCAGCAGTCCGGCCAACAGCCGGGCACTGAGCCGGAAGTCCTCGTCATAGGCCTCGCTCTCGGCGCTCTGCTGGGCCCCGCTGCGGTGCATCAGCAGCACGGCCGTTCCCTCGTCGGTGCTGCGCACCGAAAAGCAGAAGCCCAGCTGGAACGCGGGCTTGGCCGCCTCCACCACCGCCAGCAGCGTCAGCTCCGTGGCGGGCTGGATCTGGGCCTGAAAGGTTGAGAGCGCATCTGCCAGCTCGCGCTCGGCTCGCCAGTGCTGCGTCTCCGGCGAGAGCAGCTCCACTGCCTGTGCGCCCTGGGGTAAAGGGTTGTCCATAAAGGCTCGTGCGGGACCGTTGCCCGTTGAGCTGATCTTATGGGCTCGATAACGTGAGGCGCAACCCCTCCTCAGGAACTCGGGGCCAGCGTTGATGGATTTATGGGCTGGCTCTGCTCGGGTTCTGCTGTCTCGGTGCCGCCGCTGAGGCCGCTCTGCCAGGTCTGGATCCACTGCTGCGGCAGCCAGTCACCATCCCACAGCTCGCGCAGATCGGCCGGGCTGTAGTCACCGAAGGACGTCAGCACCTTTCGCAATTGCTTGCGGTGGGCCAGAGGTGCCAACCGGGCGATGGCCTGCAAGGCCTGAAAGGAATCGAGCTCATGGGCATCGATGGCCTGGCCCACCGATTCGCGCCAGCGGCTGCTCAGTTCCCGTGCTTCCTTGGCGCTGAGCGCTGGGGCTTCTGGCTTGGGTTGGACTTTGTAGGCCTCGGGCACGCCCTGCAGGCCGACGTAGCAGGCCCAGAGCTCCTGCGGGCCCCAGGGCTTGCCGTCATCGCCCAGCAGCGGCCGGCCGGCCTTGATCTTGTCGCGGAGCTCCTTGTTGCGGATGGTGCCGTAGCGGCTTTCATGGAGGCGCTGGCTGGCCTCAGCGATCTGGAAAAAAGCCGGACGGCGCAGCTCTCCGGCCTTGCCCTGTTCGATCGCGCTGAGGTTGCCGTAACTGATCGCCGGGAAGCCGGCCTCCTTGCCCCAGTCAGCCACTGTGTACTGGGTCCAGCCGTTGCGCTCCCGCCACAGCCGCAGCATGCGCCCGAAGACGAGGCGTGCTTCCGCCTGCTTCTCCTCCATCTCAGCGAACCAATTGGCCATGCCTCGGGAGCCTGAGGGGTCTTAGGAGCACGCTAAGGCACAAGCACCCTGAAGCACAGGGGGATTAGTCAAAGCTCAGCTTGGCGGGCTGGGACTGGTCATGCCACCGCTGCGCTGATATCCAGGTGCCGTGGCTGCCTTCGTAAGTCCTAGGGATGCCGGGCCGGCTCAGCCAAAGCGGGAGTGCTTGCGCACCGCCTGGTGCACCTCCCAGGTGCAGGACAGTCCAGCGGGGAAGACCACCAGATCACCGGCCTGCTCTGTCTGCCGAGCGGGTGTACCCGCTGGAGCTGGTGCAGCGGTGTCATCCAGCCGCCGTCCAGTTGCGCTGGAGCCGGCCAGCAGCAGGCCCGGCGCAGTCGTGCTTCCAGTGCCTGCCTCTGCCTGGGGCTGAGCAGACCGAGCGGCTCGAGAATCCTTGCGGCGGGGCCCAATGTCCAGTCATCCCGCTGGCAGCCATAGAGCCAGTCACGGCCATCGGGACCGGTGGCGGACTGGACGACATCAAGGGCATCGCGCTTGATCCAGATCGCAATTCGCCAGCCGCTGAACAGATCTAGATGCATTAGCCCCCACCAGATCTCGCTCCAGGGGCGATTCGCCAGGAACGCCTCCCCCGCCAGCAGTCGCTCGATGGCCGCATGAATCTCGACAGCGCTCGTGCGGGTTTGCTGCCCCTGCTGATCAGAGAGTTCAGGCGGCGCCACCAAGCCACGGCCTACTGCTTAACGGAAGCAGTGCCGCTGACTGCACCGGGAGGTGCGAGGCGGCGCCGGCGGCGTGGGCGTGCCTCGTCACCTTCTGTGGAGCGCCAGATTGGACTGGCGGCCAGTTCGAGCTGGCTCACTAGCCAGATGCCGCCATCGGGTGCCTGCAGCTTGTAGTGGGGCAGCCTGCCCCTGCGCCACAGCGGCTTGATCACGGTGAACGACTGCTGGCGCCAGGCATGGGCGATCGGTCGCACAAACACCGCCTCCCCTTGCGAGAAAAGCGCCGCACCTGTACTGCTAGTCATGACTACCCCGAGATTCCGAGGGAAGCGTACTCGCACTCCTTGCGTCTGCGAGTCGGAACGAATACGCTGCCACTGCCCCGGCAACGTGAGCCTTGCGGCCCTATGTGATCCGCCTCAGCGACGAGGTGCTCAGCTGGCTTGATGCCCATCGAGGCGGTGAGCCGCGGGTGGTGTTGATCCGCGCAATCCTGCGAGAGCACATCCGACGCCAGGCCAGGGCCGCCAGCCGCGCCGAGGCGCGCGCCAGATCCCGCGACCGTGGCTGCTCCCAGCCGCCGCAGCCCGCCGCAGCCCTGCGGCCGCCCTTGGCCCCCGCTGCGCTCAACCCTGATGGCTGCCTTTGAGGACGGCGGGGTGGTGCAGCGCGTCGCCTCCGAGTGCTGCCAAGCCCAGTGTGCGCTGAGCGGCGGCTGATGGCACTCATCCCTGCCGTGCTGGACAGCCTGAGCAACATCGACTCGGACTGGGCCCTGATCCCGATCGACGGCCAGAAACGTCCGGTGGACCCAGTCAGCGGCGAACTGCTGCGCAACTGGTCTGCTGCCGGCCTCAACTTCGAGGAGTTCCACGCCGTCACCGCCAGCCCCTATGTGCTGGCGGTGGGACTGGTGCTGGGCCCGGCCTCCGGTGTGATGGCGGTGGATTTCGATGGTCCTGGCTCAGCAGGCTGTTTCCGGCGGATCTACGGCCGGCCCCCTACCGATTTGCCGGCGACGGTGGGCTGGACCTCGGGACTGCCGCAGCGGGGGCAGCTGGCTTACCGCGTGCCGCTGGAGTTCTGGCCTT
>JBIKUY010000298.1:0-3318 GCA_044347355.1 Prochlorococcaceae cyanobacterium
GAGCCGTTCTGCCCAGCGCACCACCAAGTGTGACTCTGCTGGCCGCACCTCCCGGTGCGAGACAGTTTTTGAGCTGCGCTGGGACGGTCATCAGTCGGTGATCGCCGGGGTGCATCCGAGCAGCGGCGGCTATCGCTGGATGGAGGGCCGCTCACCGGCAGAGCAGCAGGTGGCCGATGCTCCCGAGTGGTTACTGGAGCCGCTGTTCAAGCAGCCGCAGGAGCCGGTCAGTGCCGACTACGAACCCTCTGCCCAGGACAGCGAGCGGGCGCTGCAGCTGCTGGCCCACATCCAGCCCCGCGACGACTACGCCAGCTGGCTGCAGGTGGGGATGGCACTCCATTCCGTCGACCCCGGCCTGCTAGCCGCCTGGGTGGAGTGGTCGCGAGGCTCCAGCCACTTCGACGAGGCTGAGTGCTTGCTCAAGTGGCGCTCCTTTAAGGGGCGGGGCGTCACCATCGGCACCCTGCATCACCACGCCGCCCTTGACGGCTACGACGCTCGTGCGGCCAGCTGCCTTGTTTCTGAGCGCACGTCCCGCTGTGACGAGGCGGGCCCGGGTCAGTCGCCTTCAGGCCCTGCGACCCACAGGGTGCTCAGCCGCCACGAATGTCGTCAGCGGCTGGAGCAGGCGCTTGCTGACGACCTGGCCCAGGTCGATCTGGAGCTGTTGATTGATGAACTGGCGGCCAGCTCCGAGCTGGTGCCCCAGAGCCTGCGGGCCCTGCTCAAGGCGCTGCAGCAGCAGGCCCAGCTCGCGGAGGTGCTCCAGGAAGCTGGTGGGGCCTTGCTGCAGGACCGCGAGCGCCGCTGCCAGCAGCCGATCACCCTCGAGCAACTTTTCCCGCCTCAGCTGGCGCTCTCCTTGGCCAGCCTCACCACCCAGCTCCCCTACAGCGACACCGCTGTGGCGATGGCCTGGCTGGCCTGCATCTCCGGTCTCACCAAGCTCGGCACCGCCGTCTGCGGTAACCCGATTACCCGCTATGTGGTGCCGACCAATCTCTACGTCTGCACCGTTGCTCGCAGCGGCCAGAAGAAGACACCATTGGAGCGGTTGCTGGTAGTGGAGCCCACCACGGAGCTGCGCCGTGATCAGGCGCGCGATAACAGCCGCGCCCAGGAGGACTGGAGGGAGCAGTGCCGCGGCTGCAAGCCCAACGAGCGCCCGCCCGCGCCCGTACCCATTCACCTGCAGCTGCAGGACTACACGGGGGAAGCCCTGGCAGCTCAGTTGCAGGCGCTGGAGGCCCGTGGCCTGGCGGTGCTGGTGCGCCGCGATGAACTCTCCGGGCTCTTTGGCTCCCTCAATGCCTACCGCCAGGGGCGCGGCGCCGATGAGCAGCAGCTGCTGGAGCTCTTTGATGGCCACAGCTACACCTCGCTGCGGATCACCGCGGCGGATCGCTCCTTTGAGCGCTGCCATGTCTCGATCTATGGCGGCATCCAGCCGGAGGTGCTCAGCTCCCTGGTGAAAGGGGGTGACCCCTCCGGCAAGTGGGCCCGCTTTTTGTTTTCCCCCCTGCCCCAGCGCACGGCACCACTGCCCACGGTGATCACGCCGGAGCAGGAGTTGGCCGTGCGCGACGGTGCCGACACCTTGGCCACGGTCGCCCGCGCCGTCCATTGCTTACCGCCGGCGACCTACGCGCTGGCGCCGGCGGCGCTGGAGCTCTTCTCCCATTACGAGCACGGCAAGCAGGAGCAGGCCCTGGCGGCCCGATTGGGCGCCCAGGCCGCGATTCATGGCAAGGCCGCAGGCAAGGTGCTGCGCATTGCCGGCCTGCTCCAGGTGCTTCATCGCGTCTGCGGCCAGCTTCCGCTGGCGGCACCGATCGGCGTGGATGTGCTCCAGGCCGCCATCGCCCTGGTGGAGGCGCTCGATGGCTGGGCCCTGGGATTCCATGAGCTGGCCACAGCTGACGCTGATGGGCCAGAACTCAGTCAGCTGATGCAGCGGCTGCATCGCATCGCCGCAGGTATCGGTGGACCTGTGAGTTGGAAGGATCTGCGCAGCAGGCTTGCCTGGCGGGAGAAGCGTCACCTCAATGTTGTTTCCGCCGAGCAGGCCCTGCAGGCGTTGGCGATCGCTGGCTATGGCCAGGTAGATGCCGGTCCCCGCGGCGGACTGCTGTATTCCGCTGTGATGGACCTGCCATGAGGCCCTGCTGTTCCTTGGCGCCACTGCTCTTTTCTCTCTGGATGGGGGGACAGGGGGGGACATTGGCGGGACACCCGCCTGTCCCCCCAGAACAACCCAGTGCTGATAAGGGTTTTAGAGAAAAGAAAAATAGGGGGGACAGAATTTCTCTCTTTTTCTGCTGCCTGCTGGTTGCAGCCTCGAGCCTTGCGAAATTCCCCTTACGGCTGTCCCCCGTCCCCCCTAAGGCTCAGATCGCTTGCACCGCAGGTGATCTGCTGGCGGGACAAGGGTTGTCCCTCCCTGTCCCCCTGTTCCCCCCTCCGCAACGGGGTACGACACGCCCCTCGCTGCAAGCGCCAAGCAGCAGGGAGCAGGATTGATGCCGATGACATTCCCCAGCGACGCTGCTGCCCATCTGCCCGGCCGGTGCGTTACCGGCAAGGAGGCCGGCGGCTGGTTGGCGCCGATCCCTGGCTTGCTGCGCCGTGATCCTGATCACTGCTACTGGCTGGGCGATCACCTCTTTCCGGTCTCGATCACCGGCGTGCTGGCGGCTGGTAAATCGAGCTACGCCATGGCCCGCATTGCCGCCACCCAGGCGATCTGGCAACCGCGGGGAACCACCTGTCACCTGGCCCTGGAACTCAGCCTCAAGGCACAGCGCGCCACACCTCGCTGCCAACACCGGCAGGTGCAGTTGCTGGAACACCCTCAGCACGGTGAGGTCTTTGCCGAGTACGCCGACTGGGTTGAGCCGCTGCTGGATCACAGGCGCTGGCAGCAGGTGCAGGTGATCGCCTCTGAGCGCCCCACCTGCTGCCTGGTGCGCAATGTGGCCGGCACCTACGACACCGCCTACCTCGATCCCGCCCTGCCTATCCCGGGTGATCGGCCCAGCTGGGCGGCGGGCCCGGCGCGGGTGCTGGCTGATCTGAAGACCCTGGCGGAGGGCGGCAGCACCTACTGCACCCGCGCCCAGATCGGTGGCTACATGGCCCTGGAGAGCAGCCAAGGGCAGTGGTTCGACTACGGCCAGACCATCTGGTGCCGGCCTGGGCGCACCCAGTTCTCTGCTCCCTATTCCAGGCGGGAGTGCCTGCTTGCCTGGGCTGCGGCCTGGAGTCATTACACCGGAGCGCACCGTCCGTTCTGAGCGCCAGCGCGCCAGATCCCCA
>JBIKUY010000156.1:0-5287 GCA_044347355.1 Prochlorococcaceae cyanobacterium
CCAAGCCGTTGCTTGCGACTCACGTTTGCGAGCCGCTAAGGTGCCCCGTAATTCCGGGCCAATTCTTGCTCGGTGTTTGCGGTTATGGCATCCGATTCGCTGGGCGCACCTATCGCTGCGGCGCCCATCAACCTGCCGGGCGTTGCTACTGCCCCAGCGCCTGCGTCACCGGCAGCGCCCTCCCCTCTGCTGGATTCGGCCGTGCTTGATGCCCTGCTTGATCGCATCACCGCGATCAAGAACTCCCACAAGCAGCTGGAGGCCGAGCTTGAACCCCTGCTTGATCAGCTCGATGCGGCTTTTGAAGCGGGGATGGTGGATCCCACCTTCTGCCACAACGACACCAGCTTCTGCTGGTCTGCTGGTCGCACTACCTATGGCTACCCCGAGGCCATCAAGCAACGAGAGCAGGCCCTCAAGGCCGCCCAGAAGGACGCGATTGCCAGTGGTGCCGCCACCGCCAGAACAGGGCGGCCGTTCTGGACGATCCGTCTGCCGCGCAACTGAGGGCAAGCCGCGATGCATCCGGCCAAGCGCAAGGGGGACACGGCTGAACGCCAGGCTGCCGAGCTGATCAGCCGCCTGCTGCAGTTCACGGTGCGTCGACGCCTCGGTGCCGGCCGCACCACTGCTGCCGGTGGTGATCTAGGGGATCTGGACGGGGTTCCGGACCATGCCATCCAGGTGGCCAGCTGGGCGGATGTGGCAGCGGCAGCTCGGCTGAAACCCAAGGAAGCCGAGCAGCAGGCCTGCCATGCCGGTGTTCCCTATGCCGCCACCCTGGTGCGCTTCCGTGGCGGCACCTGGCGGGTGGTGCTCACCCCTGAGCAGTGGGCCGCCTATGTGCGGGTGGTGCTGCAGGAGGGGCCGCTATGAGCAGCCCGCTGCGCCCTGGCGGCGATGGGTGCGGCACCGATCCGATTGAGGTGCTGCGCTGCTCAGCATCAGCGCAGGATGACGACGGTCAGCCGTTGGGCGCAGTGGTGGGTGTGGACCCCCGGCGGCCGGTGGGACCAGGCAACCCGCCACGTCAGCGGCGCGGGACCACTGCAGCCCCCAGGCCCAGTCGGCTGGAGATCGAGCGGCGAGTGGCGGAAGCCCAGCTGTGGATCGCCCAGCGCCTGCCGATGCTCCAGATCCTGGAGAACACTGGAGAGAAATGGGGGGTGACCAACAGTCAGACCGTGAACCGCTACCTCAACCTCGCTCGCGAGCGAATGGTGGAGGAGCTGATCACCGACCGCCGGCGCCATCAGGCCGAGCAGATCTTTGCCCTCAATGAGTGCGCCCGCCGGGCCATGGATTCCGAGCAGTTTTCGGCAGCCGTGGGTGCCTTCCGGGTGATTGCAGAAATCGGCGGCCTGCTGCGCGCACCGATCAAGCCACCGGAGCCACGGGCATGAGGGGCGCTCCTTTTCCTGCGGCGATTGTTCAGCGTCCTGCTGCAGAAGGCGGTCTGCTGCTGAGCGAACTCGACCCCTGGGGTGACGCGGGCCTGCTGCACCTGCCAACGGCCACCGCAACCGAGCCAGCAGAACCCCAGAGCCTGCGCAGCTTCATCGCTGAGGCCTACCCCCGCTATGGCTTCCACCACTGGGCTGAGGTGCTTATCGACCTGCTCCAGCAGGTGGCCGATGGCCAGCTCAGCCGCCTGATCGTTACCTGTCCGCCGCGGTTAGGAAAGTCGCTCCTGGTTTCCAAGCTGTTTCCGGCCTACTTCCTGCAGCGCTACCCGCACCTCTTTGCCGCGATTGCCTCCTACTCAGCCGAGCTGGCCTATGCCCACTCCCGAGAAGCGCGCCACTTCTACCGGGTGACCGGCCATCTGCTGGCCCGCGATTCGGCAGCTGTGGGGAACTGGCTGACCCGTCAGCGCGGCGGTTGCATTGCTGCTGGTGTGGATGGCCCCTTTACGGGCAAGGGTTACAGCTTGGGGATCATCGATGACCCCTACAAGGGACCAGGTGATGCGGCCTCACCGGCGCTGCGTCAGAAGCTGATCGACTGGCTGCGCTCGGTGTGGCTCACTCGGGCTGAGCCGGCCATGGTGCTGGGGCCAGACGGCAGGGAGCAGCCGAATCTTTCGGCTCAGGTGGTGGTGCTCACCCGCTGGGATCACCAGGACGTGATCGGCTGGCTGTACGAGCAGGAGCTTGGGGAAGCCCCCCAGCAGTGGACCGTGCTCGATCTACCCGCTGTTGCAGAAGAGCCGGATGAACGCCCCAAGCTGCCGCCCACCTGCACCTTGATCCCCGACTGGCGCCAATCGGGAGAGGCGCTGTGCCCGGAGCGCTTCCCGCTGAGCGAGCTGATCAAAATCCGCGCCCGCCTCGGCGCTTACTGGTGGGCAGCGCTGTATCAGCAGCGGCCCAGCCCGGCATCTGGGTCAATCTTCCTGCGCAACTGGATCAGGCCGCCGTTCCCCAGGGAAGCAACAAGCCAGGCGGCTGGCCGCCAGCGGCAGTACGCCCTGCTGGCCCTCTCCTGCGACTTGTCTTTTAAGGGGGAGGCGGAGAGCGACTACTGCGGCTTCTGTCTGGCGGGCCTGCTGGCACCACCACCGAGATCGCTCAACCCGCGCACAGGCGAACCCGAGGGGCCGCCCCACAGCACTGCCTTGGAGATGGAGGTGCTTTGGGCTACTCGGCACCGCTTTGGCCTGCCGGAGGTGATCCGCTTCCTGCTGGGCTGCCTGGAGGCACTGGAGCAGCAGGGCCTGCGGCCCAACGCCGTGCTGATCGAAGACGCCGCCAATGGCCCGGCGGTGCTGCAAACCCTCAGGCGCCGAGTGCCGGGGATGCTGCCGATCACTGCGAGAGGCAGCAAGGAAACCCGCGCCCATGCCGTCGCTCCCCTGGTGGAAGCAGGACAGATTCGCTTCCACCACCGGGCCCAGCCCTTGGTGGAAGAAGCGATCCGTTTCCCCAAGGGCAGCAAGGACCTGGTGGATGCCTTCTGTCACGGCGCCCTCTGGCTAGAGAGCCGCTACTGGAAGGCCCAGGGCATCCAGCCGGTGGTGACGCCACTGCTGGTGAGCAGGTGAGGGGGCCGCTGGTGTCCGCGGTGCGGGAATGTTCCACGACTTCCGAAGTGGAGAGCCCACTCCCTGCCGTGCTGACTCCAGCTACTGGGCAGCTGGTGCTGCCGATCACAGTCGTGCTGGTGGGTGATGCCGCAGGTGTGGCGCAAATGATCAAGCAACAGCGCTACCGCCGGCCGGCGTGCCATGCACGGGCAGAGCAGCTCGAGATCAACTTGCAGGCACCGGTGCATCACCCGCCCAGAGCGCAGGGAAAGCAGCCCGTGCGCTGCAGGCCACAGAGACAGCGGCCAGTGCGGCCCCATGCAGCTGCTGATGCCCTAGCGCTGCAGCACATGGACCTGGCGGAGAAGATCGCCGGCAACTTCGCTCGGCGCACTGTTCACCAGAAGGAGGACTTGCTGCAGCTGGCGATGATTGGGTTGATAAAAGCGGCCCGCCGCTACGACCCTTCACGGGGGCCATTTCGGCCCTACGGCCGCACTTACGCCAACGGCGAGATCACGCACTTTCTCCGCGACAATGGCTTCCTGCTGAAAGTGCCGCCAACTTGGCGGGAGCTACATGCGCGGGGGCAGCGATTGCTTACATCGGGAGTAGTAGTGGGCGAGATGCTGGTGCGGCTAGGGATCACCCGCGAGCAGTGGATTCAGATAGTTGACGCCTGCTCGGTACGGGTGGTTGCTTTTCCGGCTGAGTGAGCTCTGCCAACCGGTGCAAAAGCATGTCGTGATGGTCTTTGTGGAAGTCACCCAAGTCTCGTGCATTTACTATGGTGGCTCCTTTTTAGCCCGCTTGAGTGCTTTGCTGATTGACCTTGCCAAACTTGTCCAATGCAGCATTCATTGCTGCAACGTAAAACTTGAGGGCTAGTTCAATGGCAAACACGGGGCTCATGGCCGGATAGATTTTGCCCATATGGCCCTCGGGTGGGTCGAACGAGTTACCGTATTTTTTGTTAACTATTTTGGGGAGCCTTGCGCTTCCACCTGCAAATGTGAGAGCGGCTTTATCTGATGATCCTGGAGCTGACGCAGAGTCCATTTCAAATGTTTCGTCTTGAAAAATGGCAAGACTCTTGATATGCCCGTTGAATCCAGGAGCTATTAATAGTTGACCCTCTTCCCAGTCAAGGCAGGCATTGCCGTGCTGACTTTGGTGCCTCGCCTGGCACAGGTACTTGAGGAGCTCGTCCTTATTGCGTTCAGCCACGAACAACTGGCCGGCCCATGGTTGAAACGTCGAGAATTTCTGCTTTCCTTCCTCAAAAAAACTAGTCCAAAATTCCTCAAGACTATCTATAGCGCGAATCCACCCGCGCTCAAATGAGACTTGGTCAGTAGCGGCCTGCATATGCCGAAGACCTGCCTTTGCTTCCTGCAACCGCTCTACAGCGGCAGACCACAAGGGCCTGCTTGCTGGAGCAAGCGAGTTTGGAGCTAACTCAATTTTCTCTCGTGCCATTGCAATACTTATCGCTAAACGGAATGGATTCCCGCCAGATCTTGGGCAGCACAAGAAATCGGAGTTCCTGCGATAAGTAGCCTAAGTCAATTTCACGGTAATCAATCTGAGATATGCACTCTCTCTCCTGGGTCTCACCGGACCCAGATATGAACCCAAGGGCTCTTGGCGTGTAAGACCTGCAGGCCCTACATGCTGACCAAAACAATGAAGATTCTGCATAGGCCGTCTTGATGCTTATCACCGCCTCTGGCAATGGCTCTGACCCCACCAGCAGCCAGTGCCCACCACCCGCCGCCGCAGGACGACCACACCCAGCAGTCTCACTTCCCCGCCTGCACTGCCCAACCAGCCCCCCTGGCTTGAACATCCCACGATCTCCGGCCTGAGAGACCGCCTGCAGTTGGTCTACGACTGCTGGACCCTGCTCGAACTTCCTGACGGCACCAGCCGCCGGCCGCTGTATCTATCCCGCGGCATAGAAGAACCCGAAACCTGCTATCTCAAGCGACTGGAAGCCGCCCGCCCCACCGGCTTCTACCGCGATGCCCTGCGCACCTACGCGGGGATGCTGTCGCGACTGCTCTGGCAGGAGCTGCCCGACTCCCTCACCCGGGTGGCCACTGATGTGGACGGCCAGGGCACCGACCTGGGGGTCTTCCTATTCCTGGCCGACCTGCTCACCCTGCGCGATGGCGGCTGCCTGATCCTGCAACTGCCGCCCCAGCACCGCTGGCCCTCAGAAGGCGACCGGCTGGAGGCCCTCGCCAAGGGCGATCGGCT
>JBIKUY010000009.1:0-15944 GCA_044347355.1 Prochlorococcaceae cyanobacterium
TGCACACGGCTGTCCATTCGAACGGCTTTTGATCACCCGGCCCTTGATCACCCGGCCTTTGATCCATCCCGCCCTTTAGAGCGCCAGCTGCAGCATCAGATGCAGTTTTGCGCTGAACCAGTCGAAGCTCAGCAGGGCTGAACGCATCCGGCTGAACAGATCCGGCTGAACGGAACCTGAGCTGGCCTTGATTTCCGTCGCCAGGTCCGCCACGGAGAACAATTGGCCCAGCAGCATCAACATCGGTGATCAGAGCGGGAATCAGGCATGGGGACATCGACCACCAATCCGGCTACCCCACCAGCAGGAGCGCGTCGATTCGCCCATGCCGTGCCCATGGCCAGCAATAGCCTCGCCAGTAACGAGGCGATTTAGCGTGCAGCCAGGCGCACGGCATGGCCGAATCGCTGAACAACGGCCCTTGGGTGATCAGCGCTCACCCTTCACCATGGCTGCGCTCCCATTGCAGGTCTGATGTGGCAGTGGGATGGGGAGTGCGTGGTGCAGAGGCATCGCTGATCAACGTCATTGACTGGCAGGCGGCAATGCTGCTTTGCAGCAGTGGGTAACGCTCCACCATGGCGGCGTACTGCGGCGATTGGTAATACGTCCACGCCAGCTCGCGGTAGTGCTGCTCCGCGCTCACCGCTGAATCCAGGGCCTGGAAACGTGCCTGAGCACTGAAGGCGCCATGCCGGGGCTCGTGGTTGCCATGGCGCGTGAAGGGTTGGGGGGTGGATGCTGGGCTGGCGTCGGTCATTTGCAGGTGTTGGAAGGGGCTGCCGGTTCGGCACAGGGGTTCTCTCAACCCTGCAGCACCTGAACGCCAGCTGCCAGGATCTGTGCGGAAAGGTGTGGGGGAGCACACACCCCAACCGGCCCGGGGCAAGGGATTAGCCATGGCGGCGATACCGCCGTCTCTTGATTACCCCTATCAGCCAACCTGGTGATTCCAAGCACATGGCCCGTGCGCTCCTGGGTGGATGGCGCTTGTTGGTTGTTGGCTGCGATTCAGCTACACCCTGGTGGGGCATGGGAAGGGAACGGGATGGCTTTTCAAGTGCCAACGATCGTCTAAGATCAGCCCGTAATCGAGCCCAAAAAGATGCTCACCGGATCTGAACTGCTGGCCAAGGTCAAGGAGCTGGGGGATGCTTCCAAATCTGAACTGGTTCGTGAGTGCGGCTATGTGAGCACCAAGAAGGACGGCAGTGAGCGGCTCAACTTCACCGCTTTCTATGAGGCTCTGCTTGAGGCCAAGGGCCTCAGTCTTGGCAGTGATGGCGCAGGTCGCGGCAAGGGAGGCCGGAAGCTGAGTTATGTGGCAACCGTGCAGGGCAACGGCAACCTGCTGGTGGGCAAGGCCTATACCGCCATGCTCGATCTCAAGCCCGGCGATGAGTTTGAGATCAAGCTGGGACGCAAGCAGATCAAGCTGATCCCAGCCGGTTCCGCCGAAGAAGAGTGATCGCTTCAGGTCGGGCGACCTTGCGCTCCCGTGTGCTCAGCACCGGGAGCTGTTCCTGCCCGCCTTCAGGGGGTGGGCGCGGGACCTGGTCCGGCGTAGCGTGAGCGAGGCGCTCATAATTCATGTCGACTACGACCCTGCACCCTGCAGGTTTCCCTCCAGCTTTTGATCCAGCAGAACTGATCACCCTGGAAACCTGGGCATGGCCTGTTCAGAGCCCATCGCTGGCTGGGCATCAGCTATGCGTGTATCAACAAGCCACGGCGGAGGGTTCGCCCGCCCTGGGTGTAGGTCATCCGGCTCCAAGGCAGGCGGGGCACCGCCTCTACTGCTACAGCAGTTGGTGATCCACGGCCGCCAGCATGCGGATCTCGTGACCCAGCGCCGATGGTCTGCTGGTGCTATTCAATCGTTCGCGATCGTCGGCTTGGATCCTCTAGCGAGAGGCACCACCACTGCTGGTGTTGAATCCGGCAATCAGGGCTTTCTAGCCGAGGGTTGGCAGTGTCAAGTTGTGGACCTTTTCCAGCCCAATCCTGGTGCGGGGCTTGCGCCACCAGTTGGCGCTGGTTGCGTTAGCTCGGAATTCAGCCTGATCACCCGCTCGAGCAGGACGGCAGGTCGCTGGAGGGCGAGCCCGACCCCGACCCCTGGTGGCCCCCGGCAGGACCTGGTGTACCTGATGAAGATCCGCTGAGCTGCGAGGGCTCCCTGGCTTGCACCGGTGCCGGCTCAAACCTGGAGTAGAGCGATCCTCTGGCCCTCCCAGGGCGAGCCGAAGCGGGATCCATCCCGGCTTGTGGCCATCGCCGCCACGCTTTCCACCGACTCGCTCTCTGGCCTGGATGGCCTGCACCGAGTTCCATCGCGTTGCTCCGCCACAACGCTGACCTGGTTAAGCGGGGTCTCCCGTCGATCTGCGTTCAGCGATGCAGCAACCAGCGCAGGGCCGACATCCCAATGAACATGCCGATGTTCCAGAACAGCCTGGAGTGTTGCGAGAGCCTCGGCAGCGAAGCGGGCAGGTGGTCGGCCCCCGTGCTCCAGGGCCAGCATCAGGTCGTGCGCCATGCCCGTTCCTGGACCTCAGGCTATGGCTGCCATCCCATGCTGCCAGCCAACTTGCAGACAGAACAGACGTCGAGGAATACGTTTCATCGGCAACGCGTCACCTTCCCGGCCAGGATGGCCAGAGGCGCAGAACCCGGTCGCTCCTGAGATCGCTCCCGAGATCGCTCCTGAGATCGAAGCTGACATCTGAACGGGTACCAGAATCGACAACTCCGGAGTTCCAAGCTCGCTCATCTCTCCCCAGGGCCGTTGCCCCAATCTGCCCAAGGGCGCCCGTACCGCTCCACCACTGCTGTGGTGCTGCTCCGCAACCGGTGCAAACGCGCCTCCATGGGGCGTCTTTGTCATGCTGTGAACCGGATAGAACGCTACGTCTCTGTCCTAACCACCATGCGTTAAAGGCAATGCTCACCGGCCCAGATCTTCTTGCCAAGGTCAAGGAACTCGACGACGCGTCCAAATCCGAGCTGGTGCGTGAGTGCGGCTATGTGAGCACCAAGAAGGATGGCTCCGAGCGGCTCAATTTCACCGCCTTCTATGAGGCCCTGCTGGAGGCCAAGGGCATGGACCTGGGTGGTGGTGGTCGCGGGCGTGGTCAAGCTGGCCGCAAGCTGAGCTTTTTCACCAAGGTGCAGTTCAATGGCAACCTGATGGTTGGCAGCGCCTACACCGCCCAGCTGGGCCTGAAGCCCGGCGATCAGTTCGAGATCAAGCTCGGCCGCAACCAGATCACCCTCGACCCCATCGGTCATTCCGGTGACGCCTGATCCCGCTCGCCAACGCATGGCTGGGGCACCTCGGGGCGTTCAGCCCGGAAGAGGCCCACATCCACCCCAAGGTGCTGATCAGGCCGGCCGGTGATCAGCAGGGCGGTGCGCTGGCGGGTGGCGATCTGCCACATCCACTTGCTGAACAGTGCGATGCGGTTTTCGGTGTCGGGGATGAAGGCCAGGTGGGCCAGGGCCCATACCAGCCAGCCGGTCAGGCCGGTGAGGTGCAGACCGCGCAGGTCGGCCACGGCGTACCACGGTCCGATCACCGCCATGCTGCCCAGATCAAGCCAGCGAAACTCGGCCATCGTGCCCCCGCGCAGGCGGGTCAGGATGTCGCGGGCCACCCAGCCACCGGCCTGCACCGCCGGGCCGGCCATACCGGGCAGCGGTGTGCCATCGGCGGTGTGGCTGTAGCAGCAGAGATCGCCCACGGCGCGGATCTCCGGATGGCCGGGGATGGAGAAGTCCGGTTCCACCACCAACCTGCCGCCCCGGTCCACGGCGCAGTCCGTGCGCTCGCTGAGCAGGCGGCCCAGGCGCGAGGCGCGTACCCCGGCGGTCCAGCAGATCGTGGCCGCCTCCAACTGCTGCTCGCCCGCGGCTCCACTGAGGCACACCCGCCCCGGCGCGATGCCCTCCACCTTGAGGCCCAGCCGCAGCTCCACGCCCGCCCCCTCCAGGTGGCCGGCGGCCGCGGCGGCCAGGGGTGCCGCCATCGCGGGCAGCACCCGCTCCACCAGGTCCACCAGCACCACCCGGCAGTCCTGGCGGCGCAGCTGCTTGAAGTCGCGCTGCACCGCGCGGTGCATCAGCTCGATCAGCGAGCCCGCCAGCTCACAGCCGGCCGGCCCGGCCCCAACCACCACCGCGGTCTGCAGAAAGGCGCGCTGGGCCGGATCCGTGGTCTGCTCGGCCTCCTCCAGGGCCATCAGCAGCCGGCGGCGGATCTCGTCGGCGTGCTCGAGGATCTTCATCGGCGGCGCCAGCGGCCGCCACTCCTCGCGGCCGAAGTAGGTGCTGCCCGAGCCGCTGGCCAGCACCAGCTGGTCGTAGCTGAAGTGCTGGCCGTTGAACACCAGCTGGCGCTCATCGGGAAGGATGTCCGTGACCTCGCCCAGCAGGATCTGGATGTTGGGGGCGTTGCCCACCATCTGGCGCAGCGGTGAGGCCACGTCCGCCTCCGATACCAGCCCCGAGGCCACCTGATACAGCAGTGGTTGGAACAGGTTGAAGTTGCGCTTGTCGATCAGCGTCACCCGCACTGGCTGCCGGGCCAGGCCATGGCAGAGCTTCAGCCCGGCGAAGCCACCGCCCACCACCACCACATGGGGCCAGCTGCGCATCGCCTCCTCGGGTGGATCCAGCTCGAGAAAGAAGCGTTCCACGGATGGGTGAGCGGTGGTGTGGGGCCGGATCTGAACCCTATGGGTGTTCGCCGCTGCCCCGGGTAACGGTTCCCACGGTTGACGGCGTCTGCTCCAAGGGCGTTGTGATCACCTCGAAGCCATCCAGGCGGTGCTCGCCGAAGGAGCGCAGGAAGGGCACGTCGGCGGCGTCCCGACCGCGGCCAATCAGCACCCGGCCGCAGCGCGGAATGTTGTGGCGGGCGTCGAACACGAACCAACGGTCGTGGAGGAAGGCTTCGAACCAGGCCGAGAAATCCACCGGCGCCTCTCCCACCTCGATCCCCGTGTAGCCCAGATAGCCGGTGCAGTAGCGGGCGGGGATGTTCAGGCAACGGCAGAGGCTGATCGCCAGGTGGGCAAAGTCGCGGCATACGCCGGCTCCCGCAGTCAGGGTCTGGCTGGCGGTTCTGTGCGGTTCGGTGGCGCCGTAGTCGAAGTGCACCTGTTGGTGCACCCAGTCACAGATGGCCTGCACCAGCGGCCAACCCGGCTGGATGCCGGCGAACGTGCGCCAAGCCACATCCATCAACTGGGGGGTGTCGCAGTAGGCACTGGGGTTGAGAAAGGGATAGGTGTCGATCGGCAGGTCCTGCACCGGGCAGGCCGGGGTCGTGGGCCATACCGGATCGCAGCTATCTGGGCAGTGGATTGTGGCGTTGTAGCTGAAGTTGTTGGGGCCAGGGGCAGCCAGCAGCCGGGACCAGCGGTTGCCCCATTCGTCAGGCAAGACGTCGATCTGGCTGTGGGGTTCCACAAGGACCTTTTCCGCTCCGACCACCTGGGAGCGCAGGCTGTGATGGGGGTGCACCAGCGCCAGTAGGGGTGTGGCCGTCTCACAGCGGAGTACAAGCTGACAGCCGATCGTGAGCTGCACGGGGAAATCTGATCACGCACGGGTTTCGCAATCCTGGCCAGGCGGGCGGGCACGCGTTGCGGGGGAGGCCGAAATGTGCCGAACTCCAGTTGTACCCTTGCAGCCGCAGTCCTGCACGATTGGATGAGTGCCGAGCTGCGATGGCCGATCAGACCAGCGGATGCGGAACGGGCTGCGGCCTCCTGCTGGGGCTGTTCGGGTTGGCCTTGGCCCTGGCCTACTGGCCGTTCGCGCTGGCGGCCCTGGTGCTGGGGGTGGCGGGCCGCCTGGGGTGGCAGGTCCTGCAGGAGCAAGCTCACCAGCAGCTCAGGGACCTGGTGGAAGCGGCCGACCGGCGCTTTCGGCACGACCCCTGTGAGCTGCAGGGACGGTTCGGCGTGATCGAATCGATTGCGTTGAGCGGCCCCATGCCCAGCACCGAGATCAGGGTGCACTGCCGCCTGATCACACCCAGTTCAGTTGATGCGCAGTTGGCGCAGCAAGGGCGTCCGGCCAGTGGTCTGGTGGCCAAGGATGTGCATCTCAGCCTGGTGCCTCCCGCCGATCGGTTGCGGCTGCGGGCTGCCAGTGGGGTGGGCGCGATGTTGGGTTCGGCCGGCATCACTCCGCTGGACACGCTCTCGGTGGAAGCCAAGGCTGTGAAGGCGGCGATGGAATGCATCCGCGAGCGCGACTGGAGCCACCAGGCCCTCGCCAGGCTGGATGGGTTGAACCGCGGTCTGCAGGACACCCTCGCCAAGGCCAGGGACAATGAACTGCTGGAGGCGTCGATTCCCCAGCTGCAGCAGGCCCAGTCTGCGTTTGCGGCGGAGGAGCCGCGGTTGCGGCAGGCCCGCGATAGCGCCGACTCGATGCTCGGCAAGCTGCACGATTATCTCAGCGTGCCGGAGGCGATCCGGCCGATTCTGGAGTTCGATCTCGACCAGTTGTTCGATCCCCACCGCTTGGCCGACCTCGAGCAGTCGTTTACCGAAGTGGTGCAACTCAACGACGCCTTCCGCCAGCTCGCCTAGTTCGCTCACACCCTCCAGGTTGTTCAAGGCCCCCAGCAGCCCAGCCAGCAATGGAGCGGGGCATGGCGCCCGCGGCTGCCCCTGCTGGGTTGAGGGCCCCGGCCGGGCGTCCACCTCAACAGCGGATGTTGGTTCCAGAACGGCATAGGCCTCGTCGCGCACGATCTGCTCGCCCTGCTCACTGCCGCTGCCAGGGCTTCGGCAAGGGATGGGAGGGCATCCTGCCCGTGAAGGCCTGAACTCACGCCCTGGTGGCGCCGGGCTGATCGCCGCTGATCAACCGGCGCAGATTCACACCGGCCTGCAGCGAGGCCGCCAGCAGTTCGTCGCGCTGCAGTTCATCGAGGCCATCCCAGAAGGCATGGAAGAGGTCGAGGGAGGCCTTGCCCATGCCCACCAGACCCAGCAGGGCCAGGGGCATCGACAGCCAGGGGACAACCAGCAGCAGCACGCCCAGGGCCAGGCTCACCGCCGCGCCCTGCTTGGTGGCCTCCCATACGGTGCTGCCGATCATGCGCACCTGCACGGTGCGGCTGATGCGCCCCCGCTTACGCAGGGCCTCGGTGCGCAGAGCCGTGAGCAGGGCCTGGTACACGGCGTACACCGCCACCCCCCCCAGGCTCGACTCCACCAGATATTCCCCGCCGCTGACGCTGCAGCCGTTGAGATTCAGGTCGATCACCGCCAGCCCGGCCAGGGGTGCCACCTCGATGCCGGCCTGGGGGATGCGGAAGGGGTCGCGTTGACGGGTCATGGCAGACAAGGCGATGGCCCAATCCTCACCCAGCTCTTGAGGTGTGGCCAGGGATGGTTGTCCGTACCGGTTGATCGCCGTGCCGTGCATCGGCCGCTGACCTGATTCGGGTTGCTGCTGGGGTCACCCGGAATGATCAGGGTTGCTGTGGCATGGGGTTTTCCCCGGATCTGGCGGGTTTCCCCCCGCCAGCCGTCTTTTTTCCACAGGTGCCCTGGCTGGAAGTGCGTGCCCTGGCATCCCTCAGCTCGCGTGCATGGGGAAAAGCGTTCTCCCATTGACTCCCAGCTGTCTGATCCATCCAGCCCGGGGCGAGCTTGGGCTGCCTGCCTCCACGCCCCATCCCCACACCTGTCTTGCAGGGAGACGCGCCGGTCGCGGGTGGGATTCGCCCCTTTGACGGCAACGCCCCCCCCGTGGCCTGATGGGGGCGTTGCCGCCACTGCCGCATGAGCCAGGTTCCCGACCATGCCCCGTCCTTTGTGAGCGTGGTGAACGAGTTTCCGGAGGACCTGTATGACGCGATGCGGGAGTTCATTGGCGGCCACCCCAACTGGGATCAGTACCGGCTGATGCACGCTGCCGTGGCCGGCTTTCTGTTTCAGCACGGCTGTAAGCGCCGCGCGGTGGCGCGCCATTACATCGATGGCCTGTTCCAGCGGGACCCAGCTCCACTCGGCGGCAGCCAGCCCAGGCCGGGCAGCCCTGGTTGAGGGCGGCTGCCTGGTTCCAGGACGCCCAAACGGCCGCTTTGCTGGATGGCCGTCCCCTGACAGTCCGGACGGGCAGCGCAAAATCGCGGGATTATTTCGTCACAATTCAGGGACGGTCTCATCCATGTCTGCCGATCAGATCTCAACGGACCAGACCCTGCTCTCCCTGGCCTCCCAGACGATGGCCCAGTTGCGTGAACTGGCCCGTGAGAATGGTCTGGGGAGCGGCTACAGCGCCATGAGTCGGTCCCAGCTGCTCGACTCCCTGCAGCAGCTGATGGCAAGTCCCAGCAAGCCTGCTGTCCCCTCTGGTGCTGAGGTTCACGTTCCTCCCAGCGAACCGGTGCCTGCCGCAGCTTCGGTGCCTGTGCCTGAGCCTGCCTGCCAGGTGAGCTTTCTGCCGCGCGATCCCCAGTGGGCTTCCGTGTTCTGGCAGCTGAGCACCGCAGACCGCCACCGTGCGGGAGCCGCCGGTGCCCAGCAGCTCTGCCTGCGGGTGGCAGACGTGACCGGACTTCCCGAGGGCGTGACCCACCCCCACACCCTGCAGGAGGTGGTGGTCGATGCCGGCGCTACCGCGTGGTACCTACCGGTGCCGCTCTGTGATCGCGACTACCGCGTGGAACTGGGCTATCGCCTGGCCGGAGGCGGCTGGTTGTCGTTGGCCTTCTCGGCGGTGGCCCGCGTGCCCGCTGAGGCTCCCGCCCAACTGATCACCCCTGGATTTGAGCCCTTCTCGATCGATCCCCTTGACCTCCCGCCTGCTGCCCTGCCTGCGGCAGCGCGCACCGGCGGTGTGGATCACGAGCGCCTCTACCAGCGGGCGATGGGGGCGAGCCCGCGCCGGCTGCGGGTGGGTTCGGAGGAATTTCAGGACCAGGCCCTGGTGATGGAGGGCAGCAACCCCGACCAAGCCTCGGCTTCAGGTGCCGGAGTGTGGGCCAGCGGTCTGAGCGAATCGGGCGCAGGCCTGGCCCGCCCCCGCTCCTTCTGGCTGGTGGCCGATGCGGAGCTGATCGTGTACGGGGCCACCGAGCCCAGTGCCACCCTCACCATCGGCGAGCGCCAAGTGCCGCTGGAGACCGACGGCACTTTCCACTTGCATGTGCCCTTCGCTGATGGCGAGCAGCTTTACCCGATCCGGGCCGTGGCCGCCGATGGCGAGCAGCAGCGCTCGATCCGCATCGACGTCCAGCGCCAAACCCCCGAAGCACGGGTGAACAGCCGCGAAGCGGCCCAGCTGGAGTGGTTCTGAGCCCCCCACGGGAGCTCTGGTGCTCCTGCTGCCCACTCAGGAGGATCGCGCTGGGAGAGCGGCTGCGGCGCGGCGAAAGTGCCACGGGCGGGTGATCCCGTTCGCTTGCTGCCAGATCCCACTGCCCCGTTGGCGGGCCCGTTGCTCGGCATCCAGATAGGCCTGCCCTTTGCATTGGTGCAGGTGTCTGGGATAAGCGAACGCCTGGCCCGCTTCCACCATCGCCAGGTTGATGTTGCTGTTCTGGCGGTACACCTCGGCCACCGTGCGGCCGTAGCGGTCGGTGGCCTTGACGGACAACAGCACCGTGCTGCCGATCGGCAGTTCCTGCCGCAGAGCCCTGTGGGCCTGCTGGCCATGGGGCCGCTGAGCCTGTTCCGGGGCGTCGATACAGGCCAGTCGCACTCTGAGCAGCTCGCCTTCCTGTTGCACCTGGATGCTGTCGCCATCCCCGACCGACACCACCCTGGCGCCAGGCGGTTGGCTCACTGCCGCGCAGGACGGCGTGAGCAGAAGAACCGCCGCCACCAGCAGCGCCAGCAATCCAGACCGTCCCAGCGGGACGCTCTGCTTGCTGCGGCGGAACAGGTTCCTGATCAGCCCCTGCTCAGTCATCTCGTTCCCGTGGATGCGGTTCGCCAGTCTGGAGATCAGGCCTGCCCTGCCCCTATCCGCCCAGCCAGCTCGCTGTGTCAGCCGCCCCCTTTGTGCTCCCCCACGGACAGTGAGCGAAGCGCTCCCGATGGGCTGTTGTGGGCTTGCTCCCTGGGGGGCGCATGTGCCACGGGTACTGGTCTGCAGCGGTGGCCCCTCCGAACCAGGCCACGGGCTGATGATGGGGGCTGGCTTCAATCACGCACTGTGGGGCGTTCCCTTGCAGGCGGCTAGGTGACGAGGTTGATTGTCTCCGAGCCCTGTTGATGTAGGCCGTGGTTGTTAGCCAGCAGGCTGGGAGAGTTGGCCAGGGATACGATCGATGCAGAGGCGGCCGACATCTCCACTGGCTGGCAAGTGGCAATCGATGTCTGATTGCTTTGTCCGGAGGACAGGCGCAGGATTGCCGCTTCAGCGGTTCCCATCCAGCAACCGGTCGGATGCTCAAAGCTCTGATCGTGCTGGGCTGTGCAGGAATGCGCAAGGGTTCAGCTGCGGTTGATGCAGGATTCGCATCTGCATGAAGTTTCAGACAACGTCGTTGACACGCAACCCCGTATCGATCGCCTCGCAAGTGCATTGAGCAGATGCTTCAGCCCCCGTGGGCCATGAAGCCTGCGCGGGGACGCTGTTGCTTGGCTGATGTTCCATCTGTGGGGTGACTGACCTCCTTGGTAGCACATCTACGGCAGACTTTCTGCTCTAGCACATCTATCGCAACGAGCAGGAAGGAGCAAGCGATAGATGAAGAACTATTGAGGATCCTGGGGGGGGGGCTGGGGTATTAACTGCCTGTTCATCTGCTGCATGGTCGCGTAGATGCTGCAACGTGCTGCAGATGCGACGTGAGCGTCAATCATATCTTTGAATTTCTGCTGCATTGGCCTATGAAGGCAGCGGTCGGTACTCGATCAGCCTGTATTCCTGGAGAAAACCATGAATCAACGACTGCATGTGCTGCAACGCCAGCCTCGACGCATCTCGATCACTCTCAGCTATCACGTACATGAAGCTCTGCTCAATCGATCCGAGGAAGAGGGCAGGTCTGTTTCAAATCTCTGCGCCTTTTTGTTAGAAGAGGCTTTGGGCCATGAGGGGTTTCGTCTCACTCCACCAGCCACGGCCCTGCCCCTGGCCCAACCCGTCACTGGCAACGGCCACAAGGTCATCCACCCCCGGCTTCAGGCGAGCGGCCTGCTTCCTCAGAATCCAGACCGCTGACGACGCAGGGTCACTCAGCTCCCTGTGGGGTAAAGCAGAGGGGTGAGCGCAGCGCGCAGCTTTTTGAGCGCGCGCTGCTCAATCACTTGCACCTGATAGCGAGTTTTGCCGATCTCACTGGCCAGCTGCATCAGCGATTGCCCCCTGCCCTCCCGATAGCGCTGCTGGAGCACGCTGAGTTCCAGGGCTGAAAGCTGGTACAGCTGGCCCTTCAACCACGAGTAATCCTCGTCGGCCTCCGGACCGCGACCATCGGTCACCGTATCCAGCAAGGTGAGATCGGCCGCATCACTGGATCCCAGGCTCTGGTCGAGCGATACCAGGCTGTTCAGCTGCCGGATGGAAAGAGCCAGTTCAATCCGCCGCGGTGATTCGTCCAGACGGCGCGAGAGCTCGGCCACGGCCAGAGGCTTGCCATTGCTTTCACAGAGCCGATCAATCTTGCCCATCAGGCTCACCAGAGCCGCAGGCACCCTCACGGTGGGGTGCACCTCCTGGATGTAGCGGCTCACGGCCTGCCGAATCCACCAGTAAGCGAATGTGGAGAAACGATACCCCCGTTTGGGGTCGAACTTCTCCACCGCCCGGATCAGGCCGATGTTCCCTGCCTGCACCAAATCGATCGGTTCGATGGCCAAGTGGGCGATGCGGCGGCGGTAGCGCGTTACCACACTGACCACCAGTCTTAGGTTGGCCGATACGATTCGGTTCAGTGCTCTTTTGCCTCTGCGTGTCACTCCAGCAGGGGGGTCGTCGTGATCTTGCCAACTGCGTACTAAGCGACCTAGATGGAGCTCTTCATCGATGGTCAGAAGGGGCACCCGACTGATGGTGTTGAGATAATCCCCCAGGGCGTCAGACATCGTGACTCGACGTGTGGCGATGTCATGCTCCTAGAAGTGGGTGGCCGATGAACGCCCTGAAGCGCCTTCAGGGCTCTTCAGCTGCACTCTGCGTCATTGACGAGCCAGTATTTTACTAATTGTTAGCTTAAGCAGTTGGTGCCGCCCGTAACATATTGCGTCGGGCATTCTCTTCTAGGTCGCATGGAAGGTAATCTCCGCAAGCCTGATTTGCTGCGGTATAGGGCCAGATTGCAATTGGAATCTGCAGCTCACCTCCCGTTTCAGGGCTCAGATCGCTTCGGGTCTGTTGACGCCCCATTCGCGATGTCCATCGCAGCAGCACGCTGGCAACGCTGTAGTGACTCGGTGCAGAGCGTGTGCAGGGAGCCAGATCACCGAAGTTCGTGCGTTCGAGCCTCTGGGAGTTGTCCCAGAAACGGCATGTCTGGCAATGGCGTGTATTCATGAGGTCACTCCACCGGAATGGTTGTGGCTTGTGAATGAGCAACTCCATCCTTCTTGGCCACTTCGATTGTGAGTTCACCGTTCTCGCAATGGGCATGAATCGAGCTGGGGTCTGCGTCTTCAGGAAGGGAGAAGCAGCGGCTGAAGCGGCCATAGAAGCGTTCCGTGCGAAAATACTTCGGCTTGTTGTCTTCCTTTTCCAACTTTCGCTCGCCGGCGATGGTGAGCATGTCACCGTCCACCGAGACGGTCAGATCTTGTTTTTCCATTCCCGGCACATCCACCTTGAACAGGTAGTGGCCATCCCCCTCAATGATGTCCAGCCTTGGGATCTGGGCCATGATCGCCAGCGGCGACTGGGGGCGAAGCTGCTGCCAGTTGAGCAGCCGATCCATTAACGACTCAATCTCATTGAGGGGTTCCCAGCGTGTGAGGTTCATGGGCTGATCCGTTGATTGGTGATCAGTCAAACCCTATGGACCCACCATCCCCTGGGGCACCTGTTCAGGAGATCAGCTCTCGATCTGCTGCGGTCCTCATCCCTTCCCCAGTCTCCGCCGGTTGGTCGCAGGCCACGGCACGCTCCAGCAGGTAGGCGGCCAGGTTGGAGATGGAGCGTCCCTCTTTGGAGCTTCGCTCCAATAGGTTCCGATAGATCTGATCCGGCACCGTGATCGTGATCCGCCGTGGTTTGCGGAAGATCGGTTGTTGACCGCGCTCAGAACCCATCGTCGTTGCTGGTTCGGCCTGGGGCATGGGGAGCCGGTGCAGGGCTCTCTGATTGTCCATGAATCGGCCGGATAGCGGTAGCAGAACAGCGGCAACTGGCCGCAGATCTGCGCTCTTTTGATCCTTTGCACTTTTTTTATAGATCTACCGTCTGTTCGCTCTGCTTCAACCCGCCACCCTCAGCTTGTTCAGCAGGAACATCAGTACCGTGGTGCGCCGAGTGATCACATCGGCAACTACAGCCATGCCAGGTCGCAGGGCACACACCGAGCCACGACCATTCAACTGCCGTTGTTCCGGCGTCAGCACCACGTCATAGCCGCTTGCTTTGTTGTCCTGCCGTGGTTGCACATCACCAGCCACACTCTCCACGCGGGCTGGCAGCACGCCGAACTCGGCAGTGGGACAGGCCGAGATCCGCAGCACGGCCTCCTGCCCCCGTTGCACCTGGCTGATCGAATCCGGTGGCACCTGCAGCTTCACGTCCAGCGGTGCTGTCTGCGGGGCGATCATGGCGAGGGGTTCCCCTGCCTGCAGCACCTGGCCGGCATGGCGCAGGGCCGTGCTCACAACCGAGCCGTCAATCGGGGCCACCACCTTGGTTTGGGCAATGGCTCGCTCCAGCTGTTGCAGGCGCGTCTCCCGCTGTAACACCTGTTTGTGCAGTTCATCGGCAGCGGAGCGCGCTTGAAATTCCGCCTGGCGCAGCCTGGCCAGTTCGCTCACGCCGCGGGCCTGCTGTTCGGCCACCCCGTGCAGCGCCTTGAGCACTTCCGATTCACTCACCATCTGGCGTGCCTGGCGCTCTTCCACCACACTGCGCGGCACTGCTCCCTCGGCGGCCAGGGAGCGGTAGCGCTCCAGTTCTCCCCGTTCGTAGGTGAGTGCGGTGCGGGCCTGGGCCACCCCTTGGCGTGATGCCAGGGTGAGCGATTGGTTCACGCCCTGCAGCGCGGCAGCCTGGGTAGCCAGCGATTGCTGTTCACCTCTGGCCATGGAGAGCTGGCGGCGCAGGGCTTCCTGTTCCTTCTGCAGCTGCTGGCGCTCCACCTGAAGTGAGCGGTTGTCGAATTCCGCCAGCAGACTTCCGGCCCGCACGTTCTGGTTGGGCTGCACCAGCACCCGCTGGAGCGTGCCCCCTTGCTCGCTTTGCACCACTGCATTCTCGCCGCTGGGGCGCACGGCCCCAGCGGCCCTCACGGTTTCGCGCATCGGCCAGAGGGCCAGGGCCCCGCTGCCGAGCAGGGTCAGCGTCAGCAACCAACGACCCAGGCTGGACGTCCAGGGTCCGGGCTGGGGCAGGAAGTCATCGGCCGATGTCTCCATCAAGGCGGGCGGCAGCACCGGGTTGGCCTGAACCGGTGCCTGGATGCTGTCGTTGGCATGCGACGGGGTCATCATCAGGCGGCGTGCAGATAGGGGGACACCTGGCGGTGATCGCGCAGGTCGCGGGGATGGCTCTGCTGGCGGACGGCACCTTTTTCCATGAACACCACCCAGTCGGCCCGCAGGATCACCGAGGGGCGATGGCTCACCATGATCGTGGTCTTGCCCTGGCGGTGCTCGAGCAATCGATCCATTAACCGGGCTTCCAGCACCGGGTCGAGGGCCGAGGTTGATTCATCCAGCAGCAGCACCGGTGGATCCGCCGCCAGGGCCCTGGCCAACGCCAGGCGCTGGCGTTGGCCTCCAGAGAGATTGGCGCCAAATTCCCCCAGCACCGTGGCGTAACTGTCCGGGAGTTCCCGGATGAAGTCGTCGGCCAAAGTGAGTCGGCAGAGCTCCACGATGTCGGCAAAGCCGAGGTGGGGATAGGCGAAGGTGAAGTTCTCGAGGATCGAGCGGTTGAGAAAGGTGTCCTGCTGCGGTAGCAGCACCACCTGTTGACGGAGGCTCTCCAGGCTGAGGTCCTTGCCGTTAAACGGGCCGTAGTGAATGGCGCCGCTCTCCAGGCTGTACAACCCGGCGATCAGCTTGCTGAGGGTGCTCTTGCCACAGCCCGATTCTCCGATTAGGGCCGTGGTGAGGCCACCGGGAATGCGCAGGTTGAGATGGTCGAGTAGGGCGGCACGGCCTTGATGGTGGAAGGTCACGTCCTCGCACACGATGTCGGCATTGGCGGCGATCCGGGCCTGTTGGGTTCCTTTGGCCGTGTCGGTTTCCAGGGGGTGCTGGAGGGCGTCATCCAGCCGGGCCATCACCACCCGGGAGGTGATCAGCTCCTGGCTGACCCCGCTCAGGCCCGCCAGAAAGGCCAGCACATTGGCGCCCATGCCGTTGAAGGCCAGCAACTGGCCGATGCTCAGCTGCTGTTGGAGCACGAACACGCTGCCGTACCAGAGCAAGCCGATGCCGATCGCCTGGCCCAGGAAGCTGGTGGCGGTGCTGGTCTGCAGATCCAGCAGGCCCACACCCCAAGCCTGCCGAGCGAGCCGCCCCTGATTGCGCTGGAATTCCTGCCACGCCTGGGGTGCGGCCTGGGTGGTCT
This sequence comes from Prochlorococcaceae cyanobacterium, assembly GCA_044347355.1. Lineage (GTDB taxonomy): Bacteria > Cyanobacteriota > Cyanobacteriia > PCC-6307 > Cyanobiaceae > NIES-981. Next base: position 15,730 of record JBIKUY010000009.1, read on the forward strand.
TCAGCAGGGCCTGGCCGCTGAACAGTTCCACCAGAAATCCCTGGTTGTGGGCCGATTGCACCAGCAACTGCTGGGTGCGCCGATGCAGGGTCGGCAGCACGGCCAACTGGGTGGCGACCACCACGCCATAACCAACCAGGGCTGCCAGGGTGAGGGAGCCGCTGTATTGCCACATCCAGATCAGTGAAATCACGGCAATGCAGAACTGGCCTGGC
>JBIKUY010000193.1:0-4678 GCA_044347355.1 Prochlorococcaceae cyanobacterium
GAGCATGGCCATCCGGCCATTCCAGGTTTCAGCGAAGGCAACGAAGCCAAAGCGAGAAGAAGAGTCAGTCATGGCTGTCAAGGGTAGATGGGTGAATTGTAACAGGATGTAATGGGATCGGCGCGGGCTGCGTCCTGCTTCCCTTGCCGGTGGCTCCCGAGGTTTAAGCATGAAAAAGCCGCCCCAGCGGAGCGGTCAGTCACGCGCGGCAAGTTGGCGGTTGAAGTGCTGAGGTCGCCAGCGTCCGCCGCCCGCCGCCGCGGTGGGACGGGGTTCTGTCTTGTTGACCCTGATCCTCCAACCCATCCAGTCCATGCCCGGAGGTTGGGGTGGCCTTGGTCTCGTCGTTGGTGTTCGCCAGCTCAATGAAAAGGAAGCCCCGTTTGCCGCCGGTGTCGCGGTCGAGCGGCAGGCTGCACTTGCGCACCGAGCCGTAATCGGCAAGCAGGTGCTGAAGGTCCTCTCCTGCCGGAACGAAGGAGAGGTTGCCCCCGGAAAGGGCCATTAATCAATCAATCTTATGTATACGATTCGCGGAAAGCCTTGATGAAAGTCGCCAGCCGAGTGGAGAACAGCAGAGGCCTGTGGCCCGCGGGTGGAACTCGCCAGCCGATGAAACCCTCAGAAGATGGGTCGTTCGATCTTGTTCACCCTGCACCACGGCGATGGACGGCCGAACGATCGACGATTGGCTGGCTGGGGTGTAGGTCTCGGTGTGGCGAAAGCGGATCGACACAGCACCGCCCGGGCGATGCTTAGGTTTTCCTGGTGCAGGGCCTGGGTAGACGGAGCAAGCAATCGTCTGAATCACCCAGCTTGACGGGCCATGTGTTGTTTTGACTCGACTGATTGCGGGGAGTCACTGCAGCTTGCGGAGTGTTTTGGTTGCCTGCTTGCGGGGCTCAACCTGCCCGGTCACCAGCAGCATGGAATCAACCACCATGCGTTTTCAGCGTTGCAGGTGGTGTCGTTTCAGGTTGTGTCCATGGTGCCCAAAGACATTGCGCAACTGTCTTCTCAAGCGGCACAAGGTGCGTGCTGGAGCCCGACGCAGGTTGTCGCCGTGGCGCGGCACTATTTCGGTCTGCACTTCCAAGAGCCGATCGAGATAACGGCTGTGCCCCAGGCCCTTGGCATCAGTGAAGAGTGCCTCAATTTCAGCTTTGATCAGGTGCGCGGGATGACACCAGCCCAGGCCTTGCTTGAGCAACGTCTCAACAAGCTGTTTGCTGCTCTCACCGATCAGCCACACCAAGGCCTGCGGCGCGCCATCCAGTCCTGCGGACTGGGGTGCACCGCTGGTGTTGTGGCGCTGTTTGAGCAAACCTTTGGCATCGACATGCCGCTGTTCTTGCTCACCTGCCGGCGGGCAGCGGATGACCGGTTGTTCCGGCGGGAACACCCGGAACCGGAGGCCCTGGTGCTGCCGACCTGAAGCCGTTGGGCGGTCATGGCCTTGGAGGGCAACTCACGCCCCTCTCGACCGGTCGCCAGCATGGGTGCCCAAGCGACACCAACGTGCTTCTCACCCCCTTCTGCCCATTGAGCACCGCCAAGGTGGTGGCCCTCAAGGCCACGGTGCTGCTACTGCTCACCCTGCTGATGAAAGCCAAGGTGCAGATCGCGACAGGTTCAGCCCTGGGGATTGTGTTGGTGCTGCTGCAGACCCTGGTGTTCCTGGCCATCAGCGGCGGCCTGGTGTTGGCGGCCGGTGGAGCAGCCATCTACACCACCCAGCAGCGCCGGCCGGCTGTGGCCTGAGCACAACGCCCAAACAAGCCAGGAGCCTGGGCTCGGGCAGCCGAGGCTGGGCCGTAGGTGACATACAGGATGCGCAACCTTGGCAGGAGGCGACCAGACACTGCGGCCGGGGGAGCCGGTTGTTGATCAGCGCTTGGGCTCACTGGCCGCGGCCAGCTATGGCATGGATGTCGCTCTCCTGTCATGCGTCGCCACAGCTCCTCCGCTCCGCTGCAGATCCGTGCCTATGAGCCCGACGACTGGCCGGCGGTGTGGGCCTTGTTAGAGCCAGTGTTCCGCGCCGGAGAAACCTTCCCCCACGACCCGGCCATCACAGAAGCAGAGGCCCGGCTGCTGTGGGTGGAGCAGACCCAGGCAGTGAGCGTGGCCGTGGATGCCGCTGGTGCTCTGGTGGGCACCTATTACATCAAGCCCAATTCCCTCGCCCTGGGCGCCCATGTGGCCAATGCCGGCTACGTGGTGGCCGAGCGCTGCCGGCAGCAGGGAATCGGTAGCAAACTGTGCGAGCACTCGCTGCAGGCGGCCCGGCAACTGGGGTTTCGCTTGATGCAGTTCAATCTTGTGGTGAGCACCAACACCGCCGGTATCCGCTGCTGGCAGGCGAATGGCTTTCAGGTTGTGGGCACCCTGCCGGGGGCGTTTCGCCACCAGCAGCTGGGCTACGTGGATGCCCTGGTGATGGTTCAGGCGCTGGTGCAGGGGCCATGTCCATGACGGTGGTGCCACGGCCTGCTGTGGGACATTCAGCGGCAACCGGACCAGCTCACCGGCTACGCCGAGTTGCGGATCAGCCCTCGGGATGCTCAGGGACATGGGGCAGCCGCTTCTCCACCACAAGAAACACCAGCCAGGCCAGGCCGCCGCTGATGCCGCCCCTCCAGTCGTTGCCCAGCAGTTCCACCACCGCCAGGGTGCTAGCGCCGATCCGCAGCCCGCGGAGCAGAAAGCGGCCCAGCTTCTGCTGGTGCGTGGGCGTACTCATCATGTTGGGCTGATTCGCTGCACTTGAGGCCGGAGCAACCAGTCTGAAACAAGCGGGAGGTCTGCGAGCTGGCCCTGGCCGATTGGCCCAACAACTGCTTTGCCGAAGCAAAACTTGCCTGGCCACTTCAGCACCCGCAGGCATTCGGCTAGTGGACGAACTTGGCTCCATGCTCCGACGTGTTCACGCCGCCAGAGCCCTGGCTTCCGCGCCAGGAGCAAGGGGCAGCAATGGTTTGGGTTGCTGATGGCGCCACCATTGGCTTGAGGGCCCCATTGCTGGAGGGTCCTTGGGACCTCTCGGCCTTCGGGTGGTTGTTTCTTTCAGATCTGATCAGGTCTTCTCCGCTCGCTGCTTCACGTTTCTTCATGGAGCCTGCCAGGATTTTGCAAACCCTGCTGAGCCATGACCACCACCCTTCTGCTGGAGCTCTTCGGAGGCTTTGCCGGAGCCTGCTTCGCCATCTGGCTGGCATCCGAAAGCCTGCCGTCCCCCCGCGACTCCCTGCTTGCTCGCTTCGAGCTGCTGAAACCAGCACTGCTCGCCTATCTGCAGAGGCCAGGGATGCTTGCTTCTGCTGGTCTTCTGCTGCTGCGCTTGAGCATCGGAGTGATGATGATTCACCACGGTCAGGAGAAGCTCGCCGATCCCCAGCAGTTCGCCAACACCTATGTGGCGTCTCTGCATCTGCCTTTCCCTCTCTTCTTTGCCTATGCGGCGGGTTTCTCCGAGTTGATCGGCAGCTGGCTGGTGATCTTCGGGCTACTCACCCCCCTGGGCGCCTTGGCCCTCACCGCCACCATGGCAACGGCGGCTTACCAGCACATTCTCACCGCCGGGCTCAACATCTACGTTCTTGAGTTGGTGGTGCTCTACCTGGGAGGCAGTCTGGCGCTGCTGTTCAACGGTCCGGGGCGTTTCTCCTTTGATGCAGGAATGGCTCCAGAGCTGATCGCCGGACTCGATCGCGGCACTCCCTCCACGTCGTCAGCGTGGCCAGCTCGCTCCGTTGCCCTCTCGGCTGCGGCCATCCCTGTGGAGACCTTCAATCGGCCCGACTGAGTTTGCGGATGGCTTGGCCCCACGTGCTTGATCGTTCATGATTGAGGTTGGGGTCATTGCCCAACGGCAACACGCTGTTCGTGTCTGTCGATGCTGCCGCTCCGACCACTAGCGCCCGCAGCCTCGCCAGCATGGGAGTTCCACCAGCTGCGCTGTGCTTCCCAAACTCTTCTGACCGTTGACAGTGACCAAGCCGATGGCCCTCAAGGCAACGGTCTTCGTGCCAATCACGCAGGTGATCAAGGCCAGGATCGGCATCTCCTTCGTCTCCGCCCTGGGCATGGTTCTCTTGGCCAGCTGGCAACCCCGGCCGGCGGCGGTCTGATCGTCTGCCATGGCTGTTGAAGTTGCCCTGGCGATGTTGCGGCGGGATGGCCGCTGGCTGATGCAGCTGCGTGACGACATCCCCGGCATCGTGGCCCCCGGTTGCTGGGGCTTGTTCGGGGGTCACCTTGATCCGGGGGAAACCCCGGAGCAAGCGGCGCGGCGGGAGCTGCAGGAGGAGATCAGCTGGCAGCCCGACCACCTTCAGCTCGCCATGGTGCACCACACCCAGCGCCGCACGGCCCACGTGTTCCGGGCTGAGCTGTCGGTGCCGCTCCAGCAGCTGCAGTTGCTGGAGGGCCAGGACATGGCCTTGGTGCAAGTGGATGAGTTGCTGCGGGGATCGATCTGGAGCCATCGCCTGGGCTGCCATCGCCCCCTGGCCGATGGCCTGCTGGAGGTGATGCAACACCTGCTGATCTGACGATCTTGGAGCCAACGCCCGATTGCACGATGGGTCCAGACGGATTCGCCAGGGGCGTTTCCCGCACACGCTGAGGATCCGAGCTGCGGATCTGTCCAGCAACGGATTCAGCGGTGGAGCCACCG
>JBIKUY010000168.1:0-5063 GCA_044347355.1 Prochlorococcaceae cyanobacterium
GGGATGGCAGACCGAAGAACTGGCGGAAGAGTGGATCATTGAGCAATGAACTGGGCACGCCGCCCTGGCTGCCGGCCACCGCCACCGTGCGCTCCGTGTCGATCGTCACCACCGCCGGCCCGGCCCTGCGCACCGCCGCAGCCACAAACGACTGGCGGCCCAGGGTGGCAGCCGCCTTGGTGGAGGCCAGGGCCGGGGCGGGGGAGTGGCTGATCCCCACCAGGGCCAGGGGTACCAGTGCCAGGGAGGAGGCAACTGCCAATCCAAGGCCACCGCTGGGGCCAAAACGACGGACGTGCATGCAGCGGTCTGCGGAATTAACAGACCGTAAACACCCCCACGAGACCACGACAGGCCGGTTGACCGCCCTTGCCACTGCCCGGGGGCGCAACACAAGCCGAGCAGGCGGCCTAAGCTTTGCAAAGAATTGTGTAAGGCCATGGACACCTCTCGCTTGATGCTTGCCTTTCTGGCCTTCGGGGCGGCCTGCACCACCCTTTGGGCCTGGATGCTTGCCACCAGCAGCCCCGATCCCGGATCGTCCGGGCAATGATGGAGTCACCAGCACCACCATCACCCCGACCCCTGCGGGACTGAGGCCATGCACGCTCTGCTCTCCCAGATCTTTCCGATCCTGTACGGGGTCTGCTTTCTCGCCCTCCTATGGCAGGCATTCCGGGTCATGGGCCGGGGCTTTAAGGCGATGGAGAGTCCGGCCGAGCCCCCGCGCAGCCGTTCTATGGGCGATCGCACCGGCCAGGTCACGATCCATCCCGAACTGCTGGACGCCAATGGCCAGCTCACCCAGGAAGACCTGCTCACCGTGCGCTTCGGTGGCACCGGCGAGAGTTCTGCCCCCCGGGTACCCCCTGCTGAATAGGCTCGGTGACGAGTCCGTGACTTCAGGGAGATCGCCGGGATTGGATCAACGCACGCGCATCGTGGCCGCAGTCCTGCGCAACCTCAAACTGCCGCCCCGCTTCCGCCTGCGGTTGGTCAAGGAGGATCCTGTGCGCCTGGAGCTCAGCCTCACTCCCGCCTACGGCAAGGACGCGGTGCTTGTGGGCCTGCTGGAATCCCAGGACCTCGTAACCCGCCGCGACCGGGAAGGCCGCATTCCCCGCGACCTGCAGGGCACTTGGGACTGGACAGTGCGCCACGGCAAGGTGAGCACCGGAGGCTGGAACCCTTACCTCAAGGAAGCCCTGCAGACGATGTTCGAGACCGGATTGCCGGCGATCGTGTACGAGGAGCTCACTGGTGAGGACTATCACCCTGTGGATGGCGTGCGACACGTTCGCTGACCACCACCGAGCCCAGCCCTGATGGCCGCGGCCCTACCAATCGACGTCCTGTTGCCGCGGCTGAGTGATGCGATCGCGGCCCCTGGGGCCAGCCTGCTGATCCAGGCCCCGCCCGGGGCGGGCAAGACCACCCGCGTTCCCCGGGTTGTGCAACGCCTGCTCGCTGGACGGGTCTGGATGCTGGAACCGCGACGGATCGCGGCCCGCAGCGCCGCCCAGCGCCTTGCCACGGAAGCCGGAGACGTTGTGGGTGGACTGGTGGGCTACTCCGTGCGGATGGAGAGCCGCAGCAGTGCGGCCACCCGCATCGAGGTGCTCACCCAGGGGGTGTTTCTGCGGCGGCTGCAGGCCGATCCAGCCCTGGAGGGGGTGGATTGCGTCATCTTGGACGAGTTCCACGAACGCCAGGCCGAGGCCGATCTGGCCCTCGCCCTGCTGCGCCAGGCGCGCATGCTGCTGCGCCCAGACCTGCGCTTGATCGTGATGTCGGCCACCCTGGACCTGGCCCCACTGGCCGAGCAAATGCCGGAGGCCACAGTGTTGCGGAGCGAGGGGCGCAGCTTCCCGGTGGCCATCAGCCACCAGCCGCCACGCCGCGAGGAACGCCTCCAGGACCAGGTGATCCGTGCCCTGGAACAGCACTGGCTGGAGGGCTGCCAGCCCGAGGGGACAGCCCTGGTGTTCCTGCCGGGCCTGCGGGAGATCCAGGCCTGCGCCCGGGCGATCCAGGGGTGCAGCTGGGGCGATGGCCTCGACCTCGTGGAGCTGCACGGCAACCTTTCCCTTGCCCAGCAGGCCCAGGCCGTGGCACCACCCGGGATCGGCCGGCCCCGGGTGGTGCTGGCCACCAGCCTGGCCGAGAGCTCCCTCACCATCGCCGGGGTCTCCCTGGTGGTGGACAGCGGCCTGCGGCGCTGCAGCCGTTTCGATCCGGCCCGGGGGCTCAATGGGCTGGTCACCGTGCCCGCCAGCCAGTCCAGTGCCGACCAGCGGGCCGGCCGAGCCGGCCGGCTGGGGCCGGGTCGCTGTCTGCGGCTCTGGTCGCCAGCAGAGCAGCAGCGGCGCCCGGCCTTTGACCGCCCCGAACTGCTGGAGTGCGACCCGCTGCCTCTGGCCCTGCAGCTGGCCGAATGGGGTGATCCCTTGGGCCAGGAGCTGGCCTGGCTCGACGCCCCGCCGGCGGCCAGCCTGCAGGAAGCGCGCACCGGGTTGATCCAGCTGGGAGCTCTGCCGCCCGACGGCATCGGGGGGCTCACCCAGGCGGGACGAGCGATGGCGATGTTGGGGCTCCATCCGCGCCTGTCGCGGATGCTGCTTACCGGCCGCAGCCAAGGGCAGGCAAAGCTGGCCTGTGAGTTGGCTGTTCTGCTCAGCGAGCGTGATCCCCTCAACCGGCAGGAGGCGGGCGCCGACCTCGGCCTGCGGCTGGACTGGCTACGCCGCCAACCATCGCGCCACCCGCTGCAGCAACAGCGGCAGCAGTGGCTGCAACGGCTGACCGGTCTGCCCCACCACCAAGAGGACGCCGGGGTGGCGGCCATGGTGGGAGCTTGCGTCACGCCCACAGCAGTCGGATCCGAGCAGGAGGCCATCGCCCTGCTGGTGGCCGTCGCCTTCCCAGAACGGTTGGCCCTCGTGCGACCGGGCCAGAGCCACCGCTATCTTCTGCGCAGCGGCACCGGCGCGATCCTCCACCCCCAGGATCCGCTGGGCCGCGAACGGGCCCTGGCCGTGGCCAGCCTCGATGGCAGCAGCCAGGACGCCCGCATTCAGCTGGCTGTACCACTTCCTCTACAGACCCTGCAACACTGGGCCAGCACGCAGGGGAGCGAGGAGCTCTCCGCCCGCTGGGACGCGCAGGCTGGTCGCGTGCGCTGCGAGCGCAGCCTGCAGCTGGGGGCACTGGTGCTGGAGAGCCGTCCCTGGCCAGAGGCTGGGCCAGAGCAAGTCCAGCCGGCCCTGTTGGAGGGGGTGCGCCAGCAGGGTCTGACGGCACTGCCATGGAAGCCGGCCAGTCGCCAGCTGCAGCAGCGTCTCACCCTGGCCCACCGACACCTAGGGGAACCCTGGCCGGACCGCAGCGATCCTGCCCTGCTGCACCAGCTGGAGCCATGGTTGGCCCCTTGGCTCGGCGGCGCCCGCAGCCTCGACGACCTTCGGGCTCTGGACCTGGAGGCCGCCCTCTGGGGCGACCTCGACTGGTCGCGACGGCAGGAACTGGAGCAGCTACTGCCCATGCGCCTTGCGGTGCCCTCCGGCCGGAGTGTGCCACTCGACTACAGCAGCGGCGAACCAGTGCTCGCAGTGAAACTGCAGGAGATGTTCAGCAGCCGGGACACTCCCAGACTGCTAGACGGCCGGCTGCCGGTGACGCTGCACCTGCTCAATCCGGCAGGGCGGCCGGCGGCGATCACCCAGGACCTACCAGGTTTCTGGGCAGGCAGCTACCGGGAGGTGCGCCGCGAGCTGCGCGGCCGTTACCCCAAGCACCCCTGGCCGGAGGATGGCGCCACAGCAACGCCAACGGCCTTCACCAAGGCACGCCTGCAACCCCAAAGGGAGTGACCTGACCGCCACTGGCCCATGCTGGCGAAGGTGCTGACGAACGTGCTGGCTCACCGCAACGCTCCAATGACCGCTCAGCTGTCATCCGCAGCTGTGACCCCTTGAATTCAGCCGAGCTTCCATCCCTGCAGCTACCCCGCTACAGCGTCAGCGCGCTCAATCGTGCCGTGGCGAGCCTGCTGGATCGTGGTTTTGCCCCGCGATTTCTGCTGGAAGCCACCGTGAGCAGGCCCCAGCTGAAGAAGGGACATCTCTGGATGAACCTGGTCGACGAGCAGGCCTCGGTCTCGGCCGTGGTCTGGGCCTCCCAGGTGCCGAAACTGAGCTTCCTGCCCAGCGATGGCGACGGCGTGCTGGTGGTGGGCAAACTGAACTTCTGGGCGGCCCGGGCCAGCCTGAACGTGCAGGTGCTCGATCTGCGCCCCAGCCTCAGCAGCGTGCTCCGGCGCTTTGAACGGGTGCGGCAGCAACTGGAGCCGGAAGGTCTGCTGGACCCAGGGCGCAAGCGCCCCCTGCCGGACAGTCCCGCCCGCATCGCGCTGCTCACCAGCGTGCCCAGCTCAGCCCTGGCTGACATGCTGCGCACCGCCCGGGAGCGCTGGCCTGCTACCGGCATCCTGCTCGTGCCGATCCCCGTGCAGGGGGCCGTGGAGGCCCGGATCTGCACGGCGCTGGAGCGGGTGGGGGCCGCGGCCGGCCCCCTGGGGGTGGAGGCGATCGTGCTGGCCCGAGGAGGAGGCAGCCGGGAGGATCTCAGCGTGTTCGATGGCGAGGCCCTGGCCCGCTGCATTGCTGGGGCTCCGGTGCCGGTGGTGTGCGGCATCGGCCACGAGGACGACACCACAATCGCCGATCTGGTGGCCGATCACCGCGCCGCCACCCCCACCGCAGCGCTGGTGGCCCTGCTGCCCGAACGCCGGCAGCGGCAGCTGGTCTGCCAGCAGCTGAGGCGGCACCTGGCCCAGCTGGTGGTGCTGCGCCTGCAGGGGGAGCGCCAGCGGCTCGGTCAGCTCGGTGAGCGACTGCAGCGGCTTCACCCCAGCGCTCAACTGCGCCAACGCCGCAGGGATCTGGAGCAGGCACGACGCCTGCTTCAGGCCCTCTCCCCCCAGCACGTGCTGGAGCGGGGCTTCTCCCTGGTGCACCGCCCGGATGGAGGCCTGGTGCGCCAGCTGAAGGATCTGAAGGCCGGCC
>JBIKUY010000170.1:0-5053 GCA_044347355.1 Prochlorococcaceae cyanobacterium
CCGGAGCCGCTCTGGTTCGCGGGCCACGGCGGCGCCCCCACCCACGCCTGGTACTACCCGCCGCTGGGGGGCGCCAGCCCCACCAGTCCGCTGCTGGTGAAGGGCCACAGCGGCCCCACGGGCATGGCCCGGCGGGGCCTGCAGCTGGCGATCCAGTTCTGGACCAGCCGCGGCTGGGGCGTGGTGGATGTGAACTACGGCGGGTCCACCGGCTTTGGCCGCGCCTACCGGGAGCGCCTGCAGGGCCAGTGGGGGGTGGCCGATGTGGCCGACTGCGCCGCCGCGGCCGAAGCCCTGGTGGCCGCAGGCCGGGCCAGCCCCGAGCGGGTGGCGATCGAGGGCGGCAGCGCCGGCGGCTTCACCGCCCTGGTGGCCCTCTGTTTCACCGGCACCTTCCGGGCGGCGGCCTGCCGCTACCCGGTGTGTGATCCTGCCGCCCTGGCCCAGCACGACCACCGCTTCGAGGCCCGCTACCTCGATGGCCTGATCGGCCCCTGGCCCGAGGCGGCGGCTACCTATGCCGCCCGCTCGCCCCTGGCCCATGCCGGGCTGATCGCGGCGCCGGTGATCTTCTTCCAGGGGCTCGACGACACGGTGGTACCGCCGGAGCAAACTGAACAGATGGCGGCCGCCCTGGCGGCCCGGGGCATCCCCGTGGAGGTGCACCGCTTTGCCGGGGAAGGCCACGGCTTCCGGGACGGCGCCGTGCAGGTGCGGGTGCTGGAGGCCAGCGAGGCCTTCTTCCGCCGCCAGTTCGCCCTGGCGCCACCATGAGCGCCCTGGCGGCCGCCGGGCTGATCGCGGTGGCCTTTGCCCTGCTGGGGCTGCTGGTGGCGATCGGCCGGGCGATCGGTCCGGCCCTCGGATTGCAACGGCTGGGCCTGCCGGCCGCCGTGCTGGCCGGCCTGCTGGGGCTGCTGCTGGGCCCCCACGGGCCCTGGCCGGTGATGCCGGCACCGATCGAGGCCCTGTGGGCACGGCTGCCCACGGTGCTGCTCACCCTCGTGTTCGGCACCCTGCTGCTGGGCCGGCCTCTGCCGGCGATCGGCCAGCTGTGGCGGCCCGCCGCGGCCCAGACCCTGCTGGGGCTCACCCTCGGCTTCGGCCAGTACCTGGTGGGGGCGCTGGCGGTGCTGCTGGTGCTGGGGCCCTGGCTGGGGGTGAATCCGCTGATGGCCTGCCTGATCGAGGTGGGCTTTGAAGGGGGTCACGGCAGCGCAGCGGTGATGGGCCCGATCTATGCCGGCCTGGGCTTCCGGGAAGGCAGTGACCTGGGGCTGGCGATGGCCACCGTGGGGTTGCTCAGCTCCACGGTGCTGGGCGGTGCGCTGGTGGTGCTGGCCCAGCGCCGCGGCTGGCTGAGGGTGTACCCACCCGCAACCGCGGCCCAAGACCTGACGGCCGCCATCCCCACAGCCTTCGCCGAACCGCTGGCCCACCAGCCCAGCTGCCCGCTTCCGGAACCGGTAGACCACCACCCACCGGCGGGCCTGGGGAGCTGGCTGGTGAACCTGGGACTGACGGGGCTGGCCGTGGGGCTGGGGGTGCTCCTGCTGACGGCGCTCGAGTGGGCCGCCACCCCCCTGCAGGGCACCTGGCGCACGGTGATCGACGCCCTGCCTGTGTATCCCCTGGCCCTGGCCGGCTCGCTGCTGGTGCGGCTGGCCCTGGAGCGCAGCGGCCGCACGGCCCTGGTGCTGGCCAGCCAGCAGGAGCGCATCGGCGGCCTGGCCACCGACCTGTTGATCGCCGCGGCCATGGCGGGTCTCGACCTGCCACAGCTGGCCCGCTACTGGCTGCCCCTGGGCGTGCTCACGCTGGCCGGGCTGGGTTGGAACCTGCTGGTGGTGCTGGTGCTGGCCCGGCGGGTGCTGCCGATCGACTGGTTTGAGCGGGCCGTGATCGAATTCGGCCAGGCCACCGGGGTGGCCGCCAGCGGTCTGCTGCTGCTGGGCATGGCCGATCCGGATGGCCGCAGCGAAGCCCTGCCGGCCTTCTCGGTGAAACAGCTGCTGCTGCAACCGGTGCTGGCCGGAGGCGTGGTGACGGTGGCCGCGCCCCTGGCGGTGCAGACCTGGGGCCTGCCGCTCTGGACCGGCGTGTGCTTCGGATTCACTGCACTCTGGATCACACTGGCCCTGCTGCTCGCCCGCCTGGGCAACTGACCGCCCCACCCCCACCAGCACTGGCCATGAAGGTATTTGATGTGCTCATCGCCTTCGTGGCCCTCAGCCTGCTGCTGCTGCTGGCCGCCAGCCTGCGCAACCGGGTGCGCTGGCTGCGCCGGCTGGGGTTGCCGGAAGCGCTAATCGCCGGGGCGCTGGGCCTGCTGATCGGTCCGTTCAGCCCGCTGCAGATCTTTCCGGAGCAGGTGTACACAATCTGGAGCCAGATCCCCGGGGCGCTGATCAGCGTGGTGTTCGCCACCCTGTTCCTGGGGCAGGCCCTACCCAGTCGGTCGGTGATCTGGCAGCGGGCCGCCAGTCAGACGGCTTTCGGCATGGTGCTGGGCTTCGGCCAGTACCTGGTGGGAGGCCTGGCGGTGGGTCTGGTGCTCCAGCCGCTGCTCGGGGTGAATCCCCTGATGGCCTGCCTGATCGAGGTGGGCTTTGAGGGCGGCCACGGCACGGCGGCGGGCATGGGCCCCACCTTCCGCAGCCTGGGCCTGGCCAGCGGCGAGGCCCTGGGACTGGCGATGGCCACGGTGGGGGTGCTGGCGGCGGCGCTGATCGGGAGCAGCCTGGTGGTGATCGGCCGGCGTCGGCAGTGGCTGCTGGCCGCTGGGGATCCGGCGGCCCAGGCGGCCCTGGAGGCCCAGCGGCTGATGGAGCAGGAGCGGCAGCGGCCGGCCCAGCCCTCCCCCACCCTCGACTCACTCACCCTCAACCTGGCACTGATCGGCGGGGCGGTGGGGCTGGGGGTGCTTCTGAAACACGCCCTGGTGCTGCTGGGCGGCTGGGTCGGGGGTGAAGGCGGCAGCCGCCTGCTTGAGGCGGTGCCGTTGTTCCCATTGGCGATGGTGGGCGGGCTGGTGGTGCAGCAACTGCTGCAGTGGCAGGGGCAGCCCCAGCTGGCCTCGGTGCAGCAGCAACAGAGCATCGGCTCCCTGGCGATGGACGTGCTGATCACGGCGGCGATGGCCAGCCTCAACCTCAACTTGCTGGCGGAGGCCTGGCTGCCACTGTTGGTACTGGCGGTGGTGGGCCTGGCCTGGAACCTGGCCGCCTTCCTGTGGCTGGCGCCACGGCTCTTCGCCGATGCCTGGTTTGAGCGAGCGATCGCCGACTTCGGCCAGGGCACGGGGGTGACTGCAAGTGGCCTGCTGCTGCTACGCATGGCCGACCCCTACGGCCGCAGCGGCGCACTGGAGGCCTTTTCGTTCAAACAGCTGGTGTTTGAACCCTTTCTTGGAGGCGGCCTGGTGACCGCTTTTGCGCCGATTGCCCTCAAGGGGATGGGCTTGCCGCTGTGGACCGGCCTGGCCCTGGGGCTCACCCTGGCATCGCTGCTGTTCGGGATGTCCCTCGCACGCCAGGGGCGCAGGGCCTGAGCGGGCCGCTCACGCCAGGGCGCCGTACTGGCGCAACCGCATCTGCCCGGCTACCCGTTCCATCTCCTCCAGGCTGAGCAGGGGCGGTTCGCCCAGCTGCAGGGCCTGCAGGTACATCTGGGCCAGGGTCTCCACCTCCACCGCCAGGGCCAGGGCCTGGGTGAGGCTGGCGCCCACGGTCACCTGGCCGTGGTGGGCCAGCAGGCAGGCCTGGCGACCCTCGAGGGCGCCGAGTGCGAGATCGGAAAGCTCCTGGCTGCCGAAGGTGTCATAGCCAGCGCAGCGGATGTCCGGACCACCGGCCTGCACCACCATGTAGTGGAAGGGTGGGATGCCGCGGCCGTGGCAGGCCAGCGCCGTGGCGTGGATCGAGTGGCAGTGCACCACCGCCGCCGCATCCGGCCGGCTGCGCAGCAGGTCGGCGTGGAGCCGCCACTCGGAGGAGGGGCTGCGGCGATGGGCCTCCGGCGAGCCGATGGAGGCCGCCAGGGGCTGACCGTGGAAGTCGATCGCCAGCAGATCCTCCGGCTCCATCCGCTCACTGGGCAGGGAGGAGGGGGTGATCAGCAGACCATCGCCCCAGCGAACCGAGAGATTGCCGGCGGTGCCATGGTTGAGGCCGGAGGCGCTGAGGCGGCGCGCCACCGCCACCAGCTCCTGGCGCAGGGCCTGCTCAGCGGCGGGTGGCGGCAGGGAATCGAGCGGCTGGGGAACGGGCGACTGGCGCCCTGGCACCTGTTCTGGCAACGGGGAGCGGGCAAGGAAGTCCAGGGTGAACCTAGGCGCCCCTCAGCGGTGCAGACATGCATCACAGTAGTGACGAAATCACAAAAGTGGCATCAAGACATGACGACATCCAGCCGGCGGCTGTTCGGACTGCCGGCCCAGCAGGGGCGGTGGCTGATGATCCCGATCGGCATCACCGCCATGCTCTGCCTGGGCACGGTGTACGCCTGGAGCATCTTCCGCACCCCGCTGGAACAGGAGCTGGGGCTGGGCGCCACCGCCAGCCTGCTGCCCTTCACCGTGGCGCTGGTCTGCTAACCGGGGATGATGCCGCTGGCGGGCCGCTGGATCAGCCGCGGCCACGGCCGACGGGTGGCCACCGCGGGCGCCGTGGTGGTGGGGCTGGGCTACCTGCTGGCCAGCGCCGCGGGCAGTATCCAGGAGCTGGTGCTGGCCTACGACGTGGTGGCGGGGCTGGGGGTGGGCCTGGCGTATGGGGTGCCCCTGGCGGTGGTCACCAGCTGGTTCCCGGAGCGCAAGGGGCTGGCAGCGGGCCTCACGGTGACCGGCTTCGGGCTGTCGCCACTGATCACCGCGCCGCTGGCTCAGGGGCTGATCGCCACCCTCGGCAGCCGGCCCACCCGCGCCTGTTCGGCCTGGCCTTCGGGGCAATCCTGCTGGTCACGGCCTGGCTGCTGCGGCCGGCGCCGCTGGGCCCCACCGCTGAGCCCAAGGCCGCTGCCGTGGCAGCGGAGCAGGCCACCGTGGGGCCCCAAC
>JBIKUY010000171.1:0-5035 GCA_044347355.1 Prochlorococcaceae cyanobacterium
TGCCGGTGTCGATGTTGCGGTTGGCCAGCGGCGTGAGGGTGCCCTCGGCGTCGCGGTTGTACTGCATGAACACCAGGTTGTAGAACTCGATGAAGCGCGAGTCGTCCTCCAGATCGATGCCATCGTCGCCGAGTTCAGGCTTGAAGTCGTAGTAGATCTCCGAGCAGGGCCCGCAGGGGCCGGTGGGGCCCGAGGCCCAGAAGTTGTCGGCCTCATCCATGCGGATGATCCGCTTGGGATTCACGCCCACCACGTCGCGCCAGATCGCCTCGGCCTCGTCGTCCTCACGGAACACGCTCACCACCAGGTTGTCGGGCGACAGTCCGAACACGCCTGTGCTCAGCTCCCAGGCCCACTGGATCGCCTGCTCCTTGAAGTAGTCGCCGAAGGAGAAGTTGCCCAGCATCTCGAAGAACGTGTGATGCCGCGCCGTGCGGCCCACGTTCTCGATGTCGTTGGTGCGGATGCACTTCTGGCTGCTGGTGGCCCGCGGCGCCGGCCTCGGAGATTGCCCCAGGAACACCGGCTTGAACGGCAGCATGCCGGCGATGGTGAGCAGCACCGTGGGGTCGTCCGGGATCAGCGAGGCGCTGGCCATCGGCTTGTGGCCCCGCTGCTCGTAGAACGCCAGGAAGGCCGCCCGGATCTCGGCGCCGCTGCGGGGGCGGGCGCCCTCGGCTGTGGAAAGGGTGGCGGCGGCCATGGTGGAGCGAATAACCCTGGAAAGGGCATGATCGCTCAGCGCAGGCGGCGGGGCAGGCGCCTGCGGTAGGCCAGGAACAGCTCATGGGCCTGATCGCGCAGGTCCTCGTCCAGCACCAACCCCTTGGCGGCCTGCGCCGGACCGGACTGGCCAGCGGGGAACACCTCCACCCAGCTCTCCCCCCACACCCGCTGGGCGAAGCGGCCATTGCTGGCTGCCAGCCGCTGCCGCAACAGGGACGGCAGCCGCCCCTGCCAGCCGTCGAAGCGCTCGGCCACCCAATCCCGCTGGCGCGCCAGCTGGCGAATCTGCTCCACCAGCCGGTTGAGGCCATGGCCGGCGATCAGCTGGTTGCGGCGGGCAGGCAGCCGGTCCAGCTCACCGTTGAGCAGATAGGCCAGCCCCAGCCCGCGGCGCCCCAGCTGTTCGTTGGCCTGATCGGCCGGGGCGGCCCGCCAACCCACCTTGGGCGGAGGCAGCGCCAACAGCTCCAGCAACTGGCTGAAGGGATCCTGCTGGCGCGGCCGGAACGGTAAAAAACTCTGCCGCAGCCCATCGGCCGCCAGCAGGGCAGCGAAGCGCTGCTCAAAGTCGAGCAACTGGGGAGCCTGATGGATCCAGCGCCGCCGCGCCGGCCCGTGCAGGCGGCGGCCATCCAGTTGCGCCCGCACGTAGGCCCGGAAGCTGGGGGCGCCGTAGAGCCGGCCCAGCCCATGGGCGTAGAGGGAATTGAGCAGGTCGGCCTGGGGGCGCACGAAGCTGATCACATGCAGGTCGAATCCCTGGGCTGCGCAGTGCTGGCGGAGCTCAGCCAGGACCTGGGGATCGCGGATCAGGGGCACGAAGTGCTCGGCGCTGAGCAACAGATCGCCGCTCCAGCGCCGCTGCTGGCTGAGCAGCCGCACCAGCGGCTCGAAACGGCCGGCCTGCAGGGCCCGGGCCAGATCGCGGTGCGACCGCTCCCGCCAGGGGGTGGGGTAGCGCAGACCCGCCCGCTCCAGGCTGGGCCGGTTGGCGTGCAGCCGGGCCTGCAGGTAGGTGCTGGCGGTCTTGTGGGGCCCGGCGTGCAGGTGCAGGGTGCGCTGGGGTGGCCGCAACGGTCCCGGACTCATGGGCACTGCAACGGGCCTGCGCAGGGCATGATCGCCCAGCAACAGGTCCGTTTTGCCCCCGGGGCCGCCGCGTGAGCCAGCTCCCTGCACCGCCATCCCGCCAGCAGCTGCGCCTGCAGTCGATCGCCTGGGCCCTGAGCGCCGGGGTCACCGCCCTGCTGCTCGGCCTGCCCCTGGGGCTGGAGTCGGCCCTACGGGCTGGAGGCTGCGGGCTGTTCTACGGCCTGCTGGCCTTCCACCTGCAACGGGTCGACCCCGACGACAGCCACCTGCAGGCCGGGCTGGTGGGGGCCGTCTGTGGCATCCACAGCCTGGGTCTGCCCGCCATCGGCCATTGGCCTGAGGGGCAGACCTGGCCAGCGGCACTGGTGGCGGTTGCGCCAACTGTGATGATGGGGCTCATTCGTGCCTGGTCGCCGCTGGTCGGCGCCGCCCTGCTGCTGCACCTGTCACTGCAGCTGCTTCGGCACAGATCACGCCCGGTCGCCTCCAGCGACCTGTCGGCCCGCCGGCCCTGATGATCCTGGGATGAGCCTGCTGCACGCCACTTGGCTGTTTCCCCCCGCAGGGGCAGGCGGTCGCCTGTTCGTCTGGGCGGACACCTGGAAGGTGGCCAGTCCGGTGCAACCCGGCCATGAGGCCCCCGAACATCCCTTCGCCCTCACCCCCGACGAGGTGGCCGACTGGCTCGACGACAACGGCTACTGGAGCGAGGCGCTGCGACCCGCCAGGGCCACCCTCACCCTGCCCAGCCGCACCCAGGCCAGCCGGGGCCGCACCAGCAACAGCAGCAAGGGCTGGAGCGGGCTGCCCCTGCAGGCCGGCGAGCCGATCCCCAAACAGCTGGAGTGGTGGCCCTGGCAAGTGGAAGGCTGGGCCCTCGATCCGGCCAGCGCCGCCGAGTGGCTCAGCGGTCTGCCCCTGGCCGCCGGCCACCCGGACATGGCCGACGACCTGCGCTGGTGGACCCACCTGCAGCGCTGGGCGTTGAGCCTGATCGCCCGGGGCCGCTGGCTGCCCCAGATCGAGGACGGCATCGCCCGTTGGCTGCCCCTGCTCAACCGCGAGGGTGACCGGCGGCGCCTGGAAGAGCTGGCGATCGGCATCCCCCAGGTGGCCACCTGCGCCCTGGCCGCCGGCCCCGAGGGCGATCCGGCCCTGGCCTGTCGCCGCCCGGGCAGCGGCCGGCTGCGGGTGGCCAGCCTGCTGGAGGCCCTGCTCGACGGCCAGCTGCGGGCGGGTTTCAAGCCGGAGAGCGAAGGGCTCGACCCGCTGCTGTTGGCCTGGCAGAAAGCCCTCGGCAAGGGCGATGGCCAGCTGCACCTCGACGAGGAAGACCTCGAACGGCTGATCATTGCCACCCACCACTGGCGCGAGGCCGTGGCCGGGCGGGTGGCCCCGGCCCGTGCCTGCCTGGAGCTGTTCACCCCCGCCGAAGGGGAGGAGCTGTGGGAGCTGAAATTCAGCCTGCAAGCAGAGGCCGATCCCAGCCTGCGGGTGCCGGCCGCCGTGGCATGGACATCCGGCGATCGCACCCTGCAGTTGGGTGAGGTGGCGGTGCCCCAGCCCAGTGAGCTGTTGCTGGAGGGTTTGGGGCGGGCCCTCACCGTGTTCGAGCCGATCGAGCGCGGGCTCGATGCCACCACGCCCGAAGCGATGCAACTCACGCCGGCCGAGGCCTTCGTGCTGGTGCGCACCGCCGCCGCCCAGCTGCGCGACGTGGGCGTGGGCGTCATCCTGCCGGCCAGCCTGGCGGGGGGCCTGGCCAGCCGCCTCGGCCTGGCGATCAGGGCCGAACTGCCGGAGAAGTCCCGTGGCTTCACCCTCGGCGAAACCCTGGTGATGGAGTGGGAGTTCATGATCGGCGGGGTGACGCTCACCCTGCGCGACCTGGAGCGCCTGCAGACCAAGCGCAGTCCCCTGGTGCAGCACAAGGGGGCCTGGATCGAACTGCGCCCGGCCGACCTGCGCAACGCCGAGCGCTTCTGCGCCGCCGCCCCCGGCCTCAGCCTCGACGATGCCCTGCGGCTCACCGCCAGCGACGGCGACACCTTCCACCGCCTGCCGGTGCATCGCTTCGAGGCCGGCCCGCGGCTGCAGGCGGTGCTGGAGCAGTACCACCAGCAGAAGGCCCCCGACCCCCTGCCGGCGCCGCCGGGCTTTGCCGGCCAGCTGCGTCCTTACCAGGAGCGGGGCCTGGGCTGGCTGGCCTTCCTGCACCGCTTCGACCAGGGGGCCTGCCTGGCCGACGACATGGGCCTGGGCAAGACGATCCAGCTGCTGGCCTTCCTGCAGCACCTCAAGGCCGAGGAGGAGCTGAAGCGCCCGGTGCTGCTGGTGGCCCCCACCTCGGTGCTCACCAACTGGAAGCGGGAGGCGGCGGCCTTCACCCCCGAGCTAGGGGTGAAGGAGCACTACGGCCCGCGCCGGCCGAGCACGGATGCTGCTCTGAAGAAGGCCCTCAAGGGCATCGACCTGGTGCTCACCAGCTACGGCCTCCTGCAGCGCGACAGTGAGCTGCTGGAAAGCGTCGACTGGCAGGGGATGGTGATCGACGAGGCCCAGGCGATCAAGAACCCCAATGCCAAACAGTCGATGGCCGCCCGCGACCTGGCCAGGCCTGGCCGCGGCAGCCGCAGCGGCCGCTTCCGCATCGCCCTCACCGGCACCCCCGTGGAGAACCGCGTCAGCGAACTGTGGGCGCTGATGGACTTCCTCAACCCCAGGGTGCTGGGCGATGAGCCCTTCTTCCGCCAGCGCTACCGCCTGCCGATCGAGCGCTACGGCGACATGGCCTCGATGCGGGATCTCAAGAGCCGGGTGGGCCCGTTCATCCTGCGGCGTCTCAAGACCGACCGCTCGATCATCTCCGACCTGCCCGAGAAGGTGGAGCTGCACGAGTGGGTGGGGCTGAGCGCGGAGCAGAAAAAGCTCTACGAGCGCACGGTGGAACAGAGCCTCGACGCCATTGCCCGGGCGCCCCTGGGCCAAAAGCACGGCCAGGTGCTGGCCCTGCTCACCAAGCTCAAACAGGTGTGCAACCACCCGGCCCTGGCCCTGGGCGAAGACGTGCAAACCGCTGTGGGCAACGGGGTGGCGGCGGGCTTCGCCAGCCGCAGCGCCAAGCTGCAGCGCCTCGGGGAGATCCTCGAGGAGGTGATCGAGGCCGGCGACCGGGCCCTGCTGTTCACCCAGTTCGCCGAGTGGGGCCACCTGCTGA
>JBIKUY010000424.1:0-5013 GCA_044347355.1 Prochlorococcaceae cyanobacterium
CCTTCCCCACCACCGCCGATGAGAGCAGCCGGGCGAATTCCGGATTCGCCGGCAACACGTCCTGCACCAGCGACCCAAACTCTTCCAGCACCGCCACCTGCTTGTCGGCGGGGACTGCGTCCAACAGCGACTTGGCGTACACCTTCGCCACGGCACCCACCTGGGGGTTGTCCATCACGGTCGGGATGACAGCGTGGGTGGCGACTTGTTCGCTCATGGTCATGACTGGGGCTGAATGGAACGGAAGGGACTGGCCGGCGAGCCTGGCGGTGCGGGGGCGGGGCGATCAGCCGCGCTGCTTCGAGAATTCGGCAAGGGACTCGCGGATCAGGCGGTCGTGGTCGGCCCCCGTCAGGGAACGGCCCACCACGGTCTGGGTTGCCTGCCCCACCGCCTTTTCCATGTGATCGAACAGATCGTCGAGGGCCGCGTCTCGGGCCCGCTCAATTTCGATGATCGACCGCTTGCGGGTCGCTTCGGCTTCCCGTTGAGCGGTGGCGATGATGTCATTCTTGGTGGTCTCGGCATCCCGCCGGGCCTCGGCGAGAATCTCCCGGACCTGATCCTGCACCTTGTCAAGCTTTTGCTGATGTTGCTCCAGCAGCTTCGCCGCCTTCTGGCGCGAGACCTCGGCTTCCGAGAGCGCCCCGAAAATCTTGGCTTCCCGCTTGTCGAGTCCCTCGATCATCGGCTTCCAGGCGAGCTTTTTCAGCACGAACAGGAAGGCAAGGAAGGTGATCAGCGTAAAGAGCGCCAGATCGGTCTTCCACTCGATGGGGCTGCGTTCCTTGTGCTCAGCCCCCGCCGCGGCCTTCTCGGCCGGAGGATCTTCCGCGCGCACGACCGCGACCGGAACCACCAGGCAATAGACCGCCAGCACAGCCGCAAGGCCCAACCCGCGGAGTCTCATCATGGCACACTGCATCGCTCGTCACCCTTGCTTGGGTCACCCCGACTGGGGCACTCTTCGCGACCAGGCTCCCAGGTGAACCCGGTCACGGAACTCAATCAAAACACGCTTCGCGCCATGGAGACCCACCCAGGTTGGATGGGGACCGGGCACACTCCGAACTCAATTTTGGGGCTCAATCACAGGCTCAGCCCATCGAGCTGGCACAGTTCCTTCGACTTCTCGAAGCCATCGGCTTCAGCCTTCACCGCCCCAAACTTGTGGTGCACACTCTCGTGGGTCACCACGCCTCGAACGAACACAAACCAGCAGGCGGCACTGTCCACTCTGCACGGCGGCGACACCGTTTTGCTGGGTCAGACAATCACAACTCAACCACCCGCGACCGCTTCCCCAGGATCAACGGCTGGCGGCACATCTCTCGGTCAAGATCGCACAGGGTGCGAAGCCCCGCAGGGCAGCCTGGCAAATCGAGGGAACTGGGCGGGAGAGACTGAAACCACCGTCGGTTTCAGCCCGTTGGCCCAGTTTGATTGCGCGGGTCTGGTCGAGAGGAACTGGAACGCGGTCTGGCCGCATCCCGCAATCCTGTCAGCAGCCCATCACTGCCAGACTGAGAGTGCCACCCTCACGTTGAGGGGGGAGAGGGAGGAACTAGCCGGCGGTCGGCATCGAACCCTTCAGAATGCAGACGATGAGGGCGAAGAAGGTCGCCCCTTCCAGCAGAGCGGCGGCGAAGATCATCGAACCACGGATGTCGCCGGCGGCCTCGGGCTGGCGGGCGATGCTCTCGAGGGCGGCCGAGCCAATCTTGGCGAAGCCGTACGAGGCACCCAGGATCGTGATGGCGGCAGCCATGGCACCCGAGTAAGCGAAGAAGCCTTCACCAGCGGCGAACGCGGGGGTGGCCAACAGGGCCAGGCCAATGGTCAGGGCGACGGTGCGAAGAGAGCGATTCACGGAAAACTCCTCAGGAACAGGGGGTTAAGGAACAGTGGAGGAACTGGACAACACCCTCACAGCTCCGGTGGCTCGAACAAGACGTTGGAGCCGCTGCCGGATCAGGTGAGGGAACAACAAGGGGAACTTGACAAGCCGCAGTGGACAAAGCTTCGAGGGCAACTCCAAGCCCTTGGCTCAACCCGGTGGGAACTGAACAGTTCCGCGGGGGGCAAGAGCCCAGAATCTAGTGCGGATGCTTGGCGCTCGCAATGAACAGCGTCGAGAGATAGGCGAACACGTAGGCCTGGAGGAAGGCGACAAACAATTCGAGCAGTCCGATGCCGACTTGCCCGAGAATGCTGGCCGGAGTCACCACCCACCACAACCAGCCCGCAGCCGCAACTTGCGCGATGAAGCCTAGGATCACCGCGATGACCGTGTGCCCCGCCATGATGTTGGCGAATAACCGGACAGCGAGCACCCCGTGCTTGATGATGAGCCCGATGAACTCGATGACCCACATCAGGATCGCGATCGGAATATTCAGCGGGAAGGGCACGTCCATCGCCGGGATCAGTGACTTCAGGAAGCCCAGGCCACCCAGTTCTTTAGTCCCCGTCAGGCAAGTCATCGCCAGGGTGCACGCAGCCAGCACGCCTGTGACGGCGATATGCCCCGTGGGCGAACCGAGCCATGGCACTGCGCCCAACAGGTTGCAGAACAGGATGAAGAAGAAGACCGACCAGATGAACGGCAAGTACTCGTCGGCGGGATGCCCCACTGCGGCCAATGCCGAGCCACCCGCGTGAGCAGGGGCCCCGTGCCCATGGTGGCCTGCGTCGCCGTGATGAGCGTCCATATGGGCGTGCTGGGGCGCTGCGTGGCCATGGCTGTCGTGGCCATGATCTCCGTGCCCGTGATCGTCATGCCCGTGATCGTGCCCGGTTCCGAAAGTCGGCCGAACCACTTCGTCCCGCAGAAACAGCAGGATCGCCTCCCAGAAGCCCCAGAACCGTCCCTTGACCGGCTCTCCCGTGGCAACTCTCTTGGCGAGCCCCCGGAAAATGAGGACCCCCAGGATCACCACCAGGACTTCGATCAGCATGAACTTCGTGATGCGGAAGCCCAACTGCGCGAACGGCTGAGGGATGTGCAATTCACCCCCGAGGAACTGCGGCAGTTCGAACACCTCTGCGTCGCGGATGTGGTGAAACACATCGCTGTGACCTTCGGCTGACATGCGGGCTGAAGCTCTCGATCGGGTTCGGGAAGGGAAGTGAAGTCGGCCGCCACACGAATCCGACCATCCGGATGCTGGTGCGGGAAGTCTTGGGAACGAAGCAAGGGAACGGGCAAAAGGCCAGTTCCCTCACGAATCTAGGTTGTGGATGACCAACTTGGCGAGTTGACGATCGCTGATTCTCAGTCTTTGAGGGAAGGGGAACCCTCGGGGGTGCCCCAATCGCGACCGTCTGACACTGCTTCAGAAGCCGAACTCGGACCAGCCACGCGTCGTTTTTTCCGCTGCTGATAGTTGTCGCGATCTTCGCGATGGACCATCAGCACCGTTTCCACCCCCAACATGAACAGGTAGAAGAGGGTCAGCCACGACAGGGAATTCCCCCGCTCCAATCGCAGCCGATACTCCATGTGGTACAGCGCCCCGCCTGCGGCGACAACGCGCAGTGCCATGGCAAGGCCCACCAGCCCCAACGAACTCCACCGCGGGGGCCACGCGGCGACCAGCACGATAATCAGGCAGCCCGGGATGAGGCAACTGGCCCAACCCCACGCCAACCCCCACCAGACCGCCCGGCCAAACAGCCGCTCTCCGAACGGCACACTCAGCAGCGCGATCAGCAGGGAAACGCACACCACCCACGCCACCTGCCAGGGCCAGGCAAGTCTCGCGAACGAGCCTGTCATGGAAGGCGATCCACTCCCGAATCGGGAGTTTCATGCGGCGGAATGGGTGTACCTGGCTCCCGCGTGTCGGGTCTGACCGGAGCCCTCCCCCGTCCAGATCTCGGACCCCGCGATGAAGCCAGCCGCATCAGTTGCTGCAGTCCGGACCACATTCCCAAGGCCCCGCCCCCGATGGTCAACCAAGGGGAACAGTTCCAGCGATTGTCGAGCCATAGCCCACCCAGCGTGGGCAGGACCATGGTCAACGCCGCCGACAGACATTCCGAGGCAAGCTGATAGCCCTCCGCCACACGCCGCCGGGAATCGCCCTGGGGTGAGACCATAACAAGCGCCTGGAATGAGGGTTGGGGCTGAAGAGTAGTCAGCCCGCCGGGAGGTGTCAAAGAGGTCGGCTGTCACGCGAGTAAATTCCCAAAGCTGGTGCAGGCCCGGGGGGTGGTCGAAACGCGAGCAGCCCGCTCTCAGGCTGACCTCTTTCGCCGCTCGGGGCTCCCCCGGGGGGGAGTGCGTGATCAGCGCGACGTGGAAGAAGGGGAGTTGACCGCACGCAAACCCAAGCCAAACAAGCGGTTGGCTGGATTTCGGAGGCCCGGTTTTTGCTTCGCGTACCCCCCCTGCACGATTGCAACCTGGACCGCTTCCTTGCTAAAACAACACAGGGGTTCATTGTTTTGCACCCCTGCCCAGACGGTTCCCACGGGTGAGAATTCTTTCAGGGAGCCCCGGGGACGGGCATGCCGCCCAAGTGGTTCCAAAGGGTGTTGGAACCGCTCCATCGGTTTGGAGGCAGTTCAGGGTTTTCTCAAGTCCATGCCGCAGTCTCACGGTGCCGCCCGAGGTGGAGACTCCCGGGGAAAACGGTCCCCGTCCTCCCGCCCGACCTCCCCCAAGTCTGGTCCGGCCGCGTCCCGCAGTGCCGCCAGGAAAGCCCCCAGGACCCCCGCCGGCTCACAAAAAGCGCCCCGCCGCGCTCAACCCGTTCGCGAAGAGCGGCTACCGCCCGCCACCGCGAACGCTGCCGCCCCGCTCGAGGTTCACGCCCGCGCCAGCGTCCCCGGCGATCTCCAAACTGCAATCAAACCGGCCGCGCTCCCCGAGGCTCTCGGTGGGGCGACCCCGCCACAGACCGCCGTCGCCACTGCCTCCAGCCGTCGCGACCTGAGTGCCGGGCACGGTGGCGACCCCCGTGGTCCCAGTCAGATTATTACCGAGGTCTGTGACCGGCACTGGCTGCG